>JAKACR010000161.1 GCA_021821225.1 Bacillota bacterium
GGAACCGTCTGCATAGGCGCCTTTATGGCGGCGCTGGACGCGAGCATCGTCACCGTCGCCCAGCCGGCCATTCAGGCAAAGTTTCACACGACAGTGAGCGCGACAGAGTGGGTCGCGCTCGCGTATCTCCTGACGCTGACCGCACTGCTCGCGATGTTCGGACGGATCTCCGACATCGTCGGCAGACGCCCGCTGTACACGATCGGATTCAGCATATTCATCGTCGGCTCGGCATTGTGCGGAGCGTCGCAAAACCTGCCGTTTCTCATCACCATGCGCGTCCTGCAGTCCGTCGGCGCCGTGATGCTGCAAGCCAACAGCGTCGCCATCATCACGGCCGCCGTTCCCGAATCCGTGCGCGGCAAGGCCATCGGCATACAGGGTTCCGCGCTCGCAGTCGGGTTGTCGCTGGGGCCGACGATCGGCGGATTGCTCATCGCGGCGTTCGGCTGGCGGGCTATTTTTTATGTCAACGTGCCTGTCGGCATCATCGGCACGACACTGGCGGCGCTCATCCTGCCGCGCGACAAAGAGCGGGACAAATCACACAAGGAACGTTTTGACTACTGGGGAGCCGCGTCGCTCGCCGTCGCGTTGCTGGGCCTGATGTTCGGCCTCAATCAAGGAAATTCGCAAGGCTGGGCATCGCCGCTCATCCTCGGCTCATTTGCCGCCGGAATCCTGTTTTCCTTTGTCTTTATCGCCATCGAAAAGCGTCATCCCTCACCGCTGGTCGATCTCTCGCTGTTCAAAATCGAACAGTGGACATGGGGCAATGTGTCGGGATCGCTTTCCTACGCGCTCATGTACGGGGTGCTCTACGTCGTGCCGTATTTCTTCGAGAATGTCATGGGGAAATCCGCCGCGGAAGCGGGCCTTCTCACCACGCCGCTGCCTCTCGGCATGATGTTGCTGGCGCCCATCGCCGGCCGCATCTCGGACCGGTTCGGCTCGCGCGGCCCGACGACCGTGGGCATGATCGTCTCGACAATCGGCTCACTCGGGCTGTTGCTGGTCACGACCGGGATGTCTTATTTCTATCTGATTGCCATGCTGCTGCTGATCGGCATCGGCATGGGTGTCTTCACGCCGCCAAACAACAGTTCGGTCATGGGTTCGTCGCCACGTAACCGCCTCGGGGTATCGTCGGGCATTTTGAACATGTCCCGCTCGCTGGGCCAGAGCTTCGGCATCGCGTACGCCTTCTCGATTCTTGAAGGCGTCATGCTCACCATGGGATACAAGACATTTCAGGCGCCGCAGGCCGACCTCATCACCGGCTTCCGCTGGTCGTTCGCCGCAGTCGCCCTGCTGGGAGCGATCGCGGCGCTGATCTCCGCTCTGCGCGGCAATGTCGCCAAGAGTGAGGCAACCGCCGACGCGCACATCATTGAAGTGTAGCGGTTCCGGCGCCGCCTGTGCCATGCGCCGCGGAGTTCTGCTCCCTTCCGGCCTTACCTTATAGAGAACGGAAAAAGACGTAACCGACAAGAGGCAGAGCCAAAAGCACATACAGCCGCAACGCCCACATCGCGACCAGCATGCCGGGCGTCAATCGCCTGCGCCCCAGCGGTATCCGGCGGGCAACAGACAACTGGGAAGGCTCCAGCACGTCTTCCGGTCGCACAGCCGTCCAATCGGCTTCATCCACAATACTGACTTGCATGCGATTCACCCCTCACTTCTACCGAACGGAATTTTCCTAGTTGCATCATACCACATCTTTTGATGATCGGCAAAATTTTTTCCTTCGATCAACATTGTATGCGCCATATCGGTCCGTCGCGCATCGGTTGCTGCGCTTCCTGCACGTTTCCCGCACGTTTCCCGCCCGACGGGAAACATAACGAGAAATACAACGGAAAGTATGGCGGTAAGCATGCTCGGACAATTTATTCAATATCTTGAAGACGGACGCCTCATCGGATAGGATTGTTTCGCGGAGACTGCGTGGGGGTGAAACCGTGTCTGCCAGGATCACCATTCAAAATGCCATCCTGTGGATCTTCATCGCGCTCATCGCCGTTCAGGCCGCCGTGATTATCAGTTCCGCCGTCGCAACGCGCTTCCGCCGCCGCAGAGACGCCATCTTCCCGAATCGGCAGCCGCCCCGCCACTCGCAGATCAACTTGGAAAACACCGTGACGCTCTACACGTATGGAATGGATCTGTACAATGCCATGTTGCGTGACATCCGGAATGCGAAAAAGACCATCTGCATAGAATCGTTCATCTGGAAAGGCGACAGGATCGGCGCCGACTTCAAACAGGCGGTGATCGACAAGGCGCGCGCCGGGGTCGACGTGTTCGTCATTTTCGATTCATTCGCCAACATGGTCGTACAACGGACGTTCAAACAGTTCCCGGACAATATCCACGTCTACCGATACAGGGCGTGGCGCCGCCCGCTGGACATCATCGATCCGCGACGGCTCGCGCGCGACCACCGTAAACTGCTCGTCATCGACGAACGTGTCGGCTATCTTGGAGGGTACAATATCGGCGACCTGTACGGCGCGAAATGGCGCGACACGCACGTGCGCATCGAAGGAGCGGCTGCACGCCAGTTGCACGCTTCCTTTCTCGATTTCTGGACAGAGCATGCGGGCTCGGCCGTCCGTCCCCCGGCCACGCTGTCGCCTTCCCTGCAACCGCATATCCGGCTGTACAACAACAACCCGACGCGCATCATGTTTCCGATCCGTTCCATGTACATCGAAGCGATCGATCTCGCCAAAGATCACATCCTGCTTACGACACCCTACTTTGTGCCGGACCGCTTCGTGCTGGAATCCCTCATCCGCGCCGCCAAACGCGGCGTGAATGTGCAACTGCTTGTTCCCGAACAATCCAACCACCTGCTGGCGGACTGGCTGGCGCGGACATATTTCACGGACTGCCTCAAACAGGGCGTCCGGATCTTTCTCTATCAGGGCGCCATGATCCACGCGAAAACCGCAACCATCGACGGTGAGTGGACAACTGTCGGCACGGCCAACCTCGACCGTCTCAGCCTGATGGGCAATCATGAAATGAACGTGGAATTTTTCGCTCCGGAACTAGCCCGGCAGATGGAGGACATCTTCGCGCAAGATCGCGAACATTGCCGCGAACTGCTCCTGCACGAATGGCTGAAGCGTCCGCTCGCGCAAAAACTGGGCGAACTGGTCCTGTCGCCCTACTGGCCCTTTCTGTGAATCAAACCATGGCGTCAACCGCGCCTGGTCAACCGCGCCTGATGAGATTCTTGGGCTGAAAAACCGCCGGACGTCCATTCTGCCCGTAGACCGGCCGCCGGATGAAAAGTCCCTTGAACCCCTCCCAATCAAACGGCAACACAGGCCACAGATACGGCACACCGAACGATTTGGTGAACAGGAGCAGCAAAAAGATGGCGAAGACACCGCCGGCATAGCCCCATGCCCCGAACACCGATGTGGCGCCGATGATCAGCAACCGCATCAGACGGTTGGCCGTGCCGAGTTCATGGGAGGAAATCGCGAACTGGGCGATTGCAGCCGCGCCCATGAACACCAGCACCTCCGGCGTAATCAGGTCCATCATGGTGGCGAACTGACCGAACACGAGCGCCGCCACCACGCCGATAGCTGTGGCGAGAGCGGTCGGCGTATTGATCACGGCACGCTCGAACAGGTCGACGCCAAGCTGCGCCAACAGAAACTGAATGCCAAGAGGAAGCGGCAAAGACTTCGGAATGAACAGCGGCGCCAGCATTTTTGGCACATATGCGGCGTTTTGCGCCAGCATGATAAAAAAACCCGGCGTCAGAACCGACATCAGGGACCCGATGATCATCACCCAGCGCATGTACGTCCCATTGATCGGATATCCGTGATAATCCTCAACGTGATGAATGTGATGGAAAATAGTGCTGGGGAGAATGATGACCTCAGGCGTCGTGTCCACCACCACCACGATCTGCCCTTCCACCAGAGCCTGCGCCGCGACATCCGGCCGTTCCGTGTAACGCACGATGGGAAACGGGTTCCACTTGACGCGCCCGATGCTCTCCGTGATCGCCTGTTCGCCCATCGCGACAATATCGGCATCAATCGCCTTGAGCCGCGTGCGAATATCATTGACAAGGTACTCGTTGGTGACATCCTGCAGATAGATCAGACTCACATCCGTCTGCGACCGTGTGCCGAGCTGCATCAGTTCGACCCGCAGCCGCGGGTCGCGCATGCGACGGCGGATCAGGGCCACGTTCATCAGCATCGTTTCGACAAACCCGTCGCGCGGGCCGCGCACGACCCGTTCAACCTCCGGTTCCTGGATGCTGCGCATCGGATAGATCCTGGTGTCGATCATCAGCACCTGGTCGTAACCGTCCAGAAAAATCACCATCGGACCGGACAGGATGTAGCGCACCGCGTCGCGCATACGTGTGACAATCTGCACCTGGACGAAACCGATCGTCACGTTGAGGTAGTCGACCAGCTCACTGATCTGGAACATCTGGCCTTTGTGCTGTTCGACAAATTCCTTCATGGTCATTTCCAGGTTCTCGACGATGAGCACCATATTCATCGTCAAAAAATAGCCGTTTGCCGTATACGCCGTCATCTTGACGTCGCCAAAGACAAACGGCTTCGCGATCAGATCCCAACTGACGCCGATCCCGAGCAACTGTTTCAGGTATTCGTCGTTGTCCTGCAGACGTTTGGATATCTGTACCTGTTCGACAGCTTCCATCGCAGTCGTCAACACTGTCCCTCCTAAAACTCCATACCGTGACAGGGGACTGGAGTAAACCAAATTTCAGCTGCCATGGGTTTTTTATTTCTCGGAGAGTATGCGGAATTCGACTGCAGGATATGCGATGCGCCAACACAAAAAATGTTTAACAAGAGCAAATCCAGCCGAAACTTTTCTCATGGGAAAACGTCTATAATAATAAAGACGATCATGTGCGCATGACTCGCACAGAGAGGTGAATCGGCCATGTCCATGCAGAATCTGCGATATCCTTACTATATGTTGGCGGCTGCAATCATCTTTAGCGCTGTTCTGCTTCTGGCCGCCTCCAAGGATGGGTCTGCGGCCGCGCCTTCGATCGGCCAGGCGCCTCCGGGCTGGGAGGTGCAGAACGTCGATGGACTCGTTTCCTTTGCGTATCCCGGAAACTTCACGCCCGCAGGAGACGCTGGGCCGAGCTACACCCTGGTTGGCGGCGCATTGCAGAACAAGTCGCACACCGCGTATGAACTGTTGCTCGGCGTCGCCGTGAATTCTGCGCCTGGAGCGACCGTGCAGACCGTGGAACAGCAACTGCACGCCATGTACGCGAGCGACCGGCTCATCATGAGCGGACCGACGCCGTATGGAACGGAGCTGTCTTTCGCCATGCCCGGCGGGATGACGTACGATGTCTATCTGGCGCCTATCGGTACGGCCGTGCGAGAGATCATCGTGAACAACGAACACTCGAACAGCGGCTACGGATCGATGATTTCCACATTCCTTTCGACCGTTCAAAATATTTCTAACCCCTCTGCGCAAAGCGCCTGATCAAAACGCATAGCTCGATCGCACCGGTCGCACATCCCGGTCGGCCACGAATCGGTGCGGCGGCGCCATTGATCGGCAAAGCGCGATTGGTTACACTGAATCCAGTTTGTTGGTGAAAGGGAGTTGAACCATGAAAACCATCACGACTGCTGAATTCAACACGCTCGTGTTGAAAGCCGCAAAGCCTGTCGTGCTCGACTTTGCCGCCGACTGGTGACCATCCTGCCGCATGCTGAGACCGGTGGTCTCCAAGCTGTCCGATGCGGACAAAGATGTGGAGTATTTTTATGTCGATGTCGACAGGACGCCGCAACTGGCCAGCCAGTTTGGCGTGCGCAGCATTCCAACGCTGGTCCAGATCAAAAACGGCCGCGAAACGGCCCGGCGCGTCGGTTACGCGCCCGAGGCGGAGGTCAAGCGGTTCGCCCATTCCTGAACCTCATTTCATAAGAGCGTGTCCACACAACATAAGACAGGGTCGCCCCTGTCTTATGTTGTGTGGACCAACACCGTCCGCCGGCAAGCGCCCCCTGAAACCTTTTGCGGCATAACACCGTCTATCAACCAGGGGACTTTATCACATGTCCCCCAGAAGACATTAGCTCATGTCCTCCAGGAGGCGTTGATTTGATGAATAAAAAGCGGTTCATTCCCATTGGCGTTGTGTTGTGCGCGGCACTGGCCGGCGGAGGCGCCCTGCTGTACGGGACTGCCCCGACCGTGCAGGCGCGCGCGGTTTCCCCCGCGAAGATGTGGTATTTCCCGACGAATCCGGCAGTCGTCATAGCGGAGGTTTACAATTGGCTGCGTCTCGCGACCCCCACCGCAGTCCACATTCCGTCGCA
>JAKACR010000162.1 GCA_021821225.1 Bacillota bacterium
GGCTTTGCGCTATCGCGTTGACATGATCCTGCTGGACAATATGGACCTGTCGCAACTGAGGCAGGCGGTCGAACTTGCGCAGGGGCGCGTGCCGCTGGAAGCGTCGGGGAATATGTCGCTTGACCGTCTGGTCGACGTTGCCCGCACGGGTGTCGATTATATTTCCATGGGCGCGTTGACGCACGCGGTCCACAGCATTGATGTGGGGCTGGATATCCTGCGGGGGGACGGAGAGACGGCGGGTGAATAGGATTCTTGCGGTGGACTTTGCGGTGATCGGAAGTGGTCTGGCGGGGAGCGCGACGGCTCACTTGTTGAGCGCGGCGGGGGATGTGGCGCTGCTCTCCAAGGGATTGCCGACAGGGAGCAATTCCCACACGGCGCAAGGAGGGATCGCAGCGGCTATCGGTCCGGACGATGCGCCTGACCTGCACGCGAAAGACACGCTTGATGCGGGCGACGGGCTGTGCGACGCTGGTGCGGTACGCCGGTTGGTGGCGCGCGCTCCACAAATGGTCGACTGGTTGACGACTGTTGGCGTCGTGTTTGACGAGGACGCCGCAGGGCGCATGGCGTTCGGACTTGAGGGGGCGCATTCGCGCGCGCGCATTCTGCATGCCGGAGGCGACGCCACAGGAGCGCACTTGCTGGCGCCGCTGACGGAGGCGATCGACCGCAATCCGCGCGTGGAGCGCATTGTCGCGGGCGAGGTCCGGGCGCTGTTGCGCACGAGCGCGGGCGTGTGCGGCGCGCTGGTGGAGGATGGGGCGGGGAATCGGCTGTTCATTTTGGCTCGGCGCGGAACGATTCTCGCCACAGGCGGCGTCGGACAGTTGTATGCGCACACGACTAATCCGGCGGGGGCTACGGGGGATGGCGTCGCGCTCGCGTACGAGGCGGGGGCGGTCATTCGCAATCTGGAATTTATTCAATTCCACCCGACCGCCCTCCGGCAATCGTCCCATCCGCAATTTTTGATCTCGGAGGCCGTGCGGGGAGCGGGCGCACAGTTGGTGGACGGCGCGGGGCGCCCCATTCTGGCGGATCATCCGCAAGGATCGCTTGCGCCGCGCGATGTGGTGGCGCGGCGCATGGACGAGGTGCGGCGCGGCGGAGGAGAAGTGTTTCTCGACGCGCGCCGGGTGGAAGAATTTGTCGAGCGGTTTCCCACGATTTACGCGGCGTGTCGCGCCGCTGGCGCAGATCCTCGCGCGGACCTTTTGCCTGTCTCGCCTGCCGCGCATTTTTCCATGGGAGGCGTGCGCACGGGTCTTGCGGGCGAAACGACCGTAGCCGGCCTGTCCGCGGTCGGAGAGGTGGCGAGCACGGGCGTTCACGGAGCGAACCGCCTTGCGAGCAACTCGCTTCTGGAGTGTTTGGTCATGGCGCATGAACTGGCGGACCGCCTGCGGGCGCAGGACACGCGTTTTGCCGCGGACGGTCTGGATATGGAGGAGGCGGCGCGAAGCGGGTTCGCGGCGATTGATGGGAAGGTCATGGACGAATTGAGGACGGTCATGTGGGAGTGTGCAGGCATCGTGAGAGACGGAGACGGTCTGCGGGACGGCCTGAGGCGGCTCCGCCAGCTTGCTCATCAGGCGCCGCGAGCGGCGCCGCTCCTGACCGCGCGGCTCATTGTCGAGTCCGCCTTGTGGCGGGAGGAGAGTCGCGGAGCGCATTACCGTACGGATTTTCCGGAACACAGCGCGCACTTCGCAAGCTGCGATACCCTCGTGGACAAACGGGCGTGGCTCACCGCTTCCCTGCGATGAGCCACGCCCGTGCCTGGGGTGTGCGTGCCCTGCGGCTGTCAGTGCAGACGTGCGCAAAGACGGCGCGCTGTGGTTCGCGCAGGCCAGCGCGTCAGCCGACGGCCACCATGCGCTCGATCGCGCGCCGCGCCAGGCGCGCGGTTTCCTCAGGGACCTGAATAACGTGCTGATTGTGCTGCAGGGCGGCCAGAATCTTCGGCATGGTGATCATTTTCATGAACGGACAAACCGCTTCCGGATTGGCGGCGACGAATCGTTTGCCGGGATTGTGCTTCTGCATCTGGTGGATGATGCCGACCTCTGTCGCGATGATGAATTCCCGCGCGGCGGAATGCTGTGCGTGGCGCAGCATTCCGCCTGTGGAAAGGATGTGCGTACGCTCCTGCGGCAGTGTGCCGTCCGACAGCATGTAGAGGTTCGATGTGCTGCAGCCGCACTCCGGGTGCACGAGCAGATCGGCGTCCGGATGCTGCTCAACCAGACTGTCCACCTGTTGCGGGGCGATTCCCGCGTGCACATGGCATTCTCCCATCCATATGTGCATGTTGGCGCGCTTTGTCACGCGCTGCACATGGGAGCCGAGGAACATGTCGGGCAAGAACAGGACCTCTCTGTCGGCAGGAATGGATTGCACAATCTGCACCGCATTGGCGGATGTGCAGCAGTAATCGGAGAGTGCCTTGACGTTTGCCGACGTGTTGACATAGGAGACCACAACCGCTCCGGGGTGCTCTTCTTTCCACTCCCGCAACTGGTCTGCGGTGATCGAGTCGGCCAGCGAGCAGCCCGCTTCCAGGTCGGGAAGCAGCACGGTGCGCTCTGGATTCAGAATGGCGGCTGTCTCGGCCATGAAGTGGACGCCGCAAAATACGATGGTGTCCGCGGCGGTGCTGACGGCGGCGCGCGCCAAAGCAAGCGAGTCGCCCACTTGGTCTGCGATGTCTTGCACTTCCGGCAATTCATAGTTGTGTGCGAGAATAATCGCGTTGCGTCGCTCTTTCAAAGAAAGGATTTCCGCACGCAATGCTTGGTCAGCCATGGTTGCGCTCAACTGGCAGGACCCCTTTCCTGTCGATCCTACTGTATATACACTCGAATTGTCAATCATACCGGGCAAGTGCCGGGCAAGTGGCGCCGGGGCGATGTCCCCAAGGTGCGTAGTCCGGGAAAATGCCCGGAAAAATTGACACGTGCTGGCCGTTCTTGGTACGATGGAAGGCAATGAAAAAATGCGCCGCAACGGATAATCTGTGACTGGGTGATGGATGTGAACATGGGCAATCAGAACAAATCGACGTACTATATCACGACGCCGATCTACTATCCGAGCGACAAGCTGCACATCGGTCACGCATACAGCACGACGGTGGCGGATACGCTGGCGCGCTACAGGCGTCTGCGCGGCGATGACGTGCGTTTTTTGACGGGCACCGACGATCACGGCCTGAAGATGCAGCGGCGCGCGGAGGCGGCCGGCAAGCCGCCGCTGGTTTTTGTGGACGAGATCGTCGAAGGGATTCGCGCGCTGTGGAAGCGGCTCGACATTTCGTATGATGACTTCATCCGGACGACGGAGGACAGGCACAAGGTCATTGTGCAGCAGATCTTTTCCCGCCTGCTGCTCCAAGGCGACATTTATGAGGCCGAGTATGAGGGTTGGTATTGCACGCCGTGCGAATCGTACTGGACAGGGCGGCAACTGAAAGACGGCAAGTGCCCCGATTGCGGCAGAGAGGTGGAACTGGTGCGCCATCCGGCCTACTTTTTGCGCACCAGTCGTTATGCGGATCGCTTGATCGACTATTATGAAAAGCACCCGGAGTTCATCCTGCCCGAATCGCGCAAAAACGAAATGTTGAACAATTTTCTGCTGCCGGGCCTGGAAGACCTGTGTGTATCGCGGACGAACTTCACCTGGGGAATTCCTGTGCGGGAAAATCCCCAGCACGTCATCTATGTGTGGCTGGATGCGCTCACCAACTACATCACGGCCCCCGGGTACATGGCGGACGATCATTGGCTGCGCGAACGTTTCGCGCATTACTGGCCGGCCAATGTGCATGTGATGGCAAAGGAAATCGTACGGTTCCACGCGATCTACTGGCCGATTATCCTGATGGCGCTGAATCTGCCGCTGCCGGAACAGATCATCGCGCACGGCTGGTTGCTCACGAAAGAAGGCAAGATGTCCAAGTCAAAAGGCAACGTGATCGACCCGAACGTGCTGATCGATCGCTACGGTTCCGACGCCCTGCGCTATTTTCTTTTGCGCGAGGTCCCCTTTGGCCAGGATGGCGTCTTCACGATCGAAGCGATGCTGGAGCGGCTGAACTTTGATCTGGCCAACGACCTGGGGAATTTCCTGCACCGTTCGCTCTCCATGGTCGGCCGGTTTGCGGGCGGCGTGATCCCCCAGGCGGGCGAGCTGACGGACCTGGAACGCTCGTTTGCGCGGGTGATCGACGAAGCGGTGCGGGAGGTCGAGGATGCGTTCGAAACGTATCAGTTTTCCGCCGCGTTGACTGCGATATGGAAGATCGTGCGCCGCGGCAACCGGTACGTCGACGAAACGGCGCCGTGGGCGCTGAACAAGGCGGGTGACACCGAACGGCTCGGCGCCGTGCTGTATTTTGCGCTTGATGTCGCCCGGCGCGTAGCCATCCTGTTGCAACCGTTCATGCCAAAGACGCCTTTGGCGATGTTCGTACAAATGGGAGTCGAGGACCGGGTGGATACGTCCTGGGATGCCGCAAAGCGCTACGGACTGCTCCCTGCCGGTGTGTCCATCCGCAAGGCGGAGCCGATTTTTCCGCGGCTGGAGTTAGAAAAGGAGGTCGCCGAACTGGATCGCGTGCTCATGCGGGTCGCCGCGGGTTCCGGCGTCACCGGAAACGCCGGATCGGTGCAAAGCGGACGCGACAGGGGTGACGGCGGAGATGACGGAAGCGCGAACGCGCAGACGGACGCCGCGGACATTGGCGCGACGGACGACAAGAGTGCGGTGGGGGTGGTGCCGCTGATTCAAATTGACAATTTTAACAAGATGGATCTGCGCGTGGCTCAGGTGAGTGCCGCCGAGAAAATCGCAGGGGCGGACAAGCTGCTCAAGCTGCGCCTGGACCTCGGCTTTGAAGAACGGCAGGTCGTCTCGGGGATTGCGAAGTTTTACAAACCGGAAGAACTGGTCGGTCTGCGCGTGATTCTGGTGGCCAACCTGCAGCCGGTCAAATTGCGCGGCGTTGAATCGCAGGGGATGATTCTGGCCGCGTCGGCGGGAGAACAACTGGTACTGGCCACGGTGGCGGGCGACATCCCGCTTGGCGCGCAGGTGAAATGAGCTTCTCCGGGGAAAGAAGTGGAGGGGAAGGCGGGGCATGGTCGATGACGAGGCGCGCAATGACGTACGGTACGCGCTGTTTGACAGCCACACTCACCTGAACGACCCGGCGCTGTACGGCGAAGCGGCGGAGGTGGTGGAGCGGGCACGGGCGGCGGGCGTATCCCGGATGGTTGTGCCCGGTTACGACCGGGCGGCGTGCGAACGGGCGCTTGAGCTTGCCGCGCGGTTTGAGGAGGTCTACGCGGCGGTCGGTTTCCATCCGAGTGATGCGCAGGGCGTGACGGACCGCGACCTGGCGGATCTCGAAACGTGGTGCGCGCTGCCCCAGGTCGTCGCCGTCGGTGAGATCGGTCTGGACAATCACTATGAAACTCCCGGCGGAGATGTTCAGGCGCGCGTGTTTGCGGCGCAACTGCAACTTGCGCGGCGGGCGGACCTGCCTGTGATCATTCACGACAGGGAGGCGCACGCCGACATCCTGGCCGCGCTGCGCGACAGCGGCATAGCGCAGGTGGGAGGCGTCCTGCACAGTTTTTCGGGCGGCATCGACATGATGCGGGAGGCTGTCGCGCTGAATTTCCATATTGGACTCGGAGGTCCCGTGACGTTTCGCAATGCGAAAAAACCGGTGCAGATTGCGGCAAATGTGCCTGTGGAGCGTCTCCTCATCGAGACGGACGCCCCGTGGCTGACGCCTGAACCGCACCGTGGAAAGCGCAATGAACCCGCGCATGTCCGCCTGGTGGCCGAGCGGATCGCCGAGGTGAGGGGTGCGCCGCTGCGCGACATTGCCGCCCAGACCTACCGCAACGCGGACAACCTTTTTAAAAACGCGAGCCTTCGCCCTGCGCAGCAGAGTTCTCGACCCTTTGCGGACAACCCTTTTAAGCGGGTGGCGGATCATGCGACAGATTGAGGAGATCATCGTGGTTGAAGGCGAGCACGATCGCGCGCGGGTACTCGGCGCGGTGCGGGCGGATGTCGTCGTCACGGGCGGGGCGCGCATATCGCGTGCGACGTTCACCTTGCTGGAACGCGCGCAAAAAACGCGCGGCATCATCATCCTGACGGATCCCGACCATGCGGGAGAACAGATCAGGCGTGTGCTCGCAAAGCGGTTTCCGGATTGTAGGCACGCATTTCTCGCACGGACGGCGGCGCAGGGTGACGGGGACGTGGGCGTCGAGCACGCCGCGCCCGCCGATATCGCGTCAGCGCTTGCGCGGGTGCGGACGATGGCCGAGCGGCCGCGGGAGGAG
>JAKACR010000163.1 GCA_021821225.1 Bacillota bacterium
TGACCCTGTCCACGACGCTCGCCTACATCGGGAATCGCCTGTGGACCTTTCGCAGCGACAATGGGTGGGTAGGTGAATTTCTGGGGTTCGCCATCACCCGGATCGTAACGATTATCCTCAATGCGCTTTTGCTTTACGTCCTGGTCCAGTTCCTGCGGGTTAATAAAATGGCGGCCCAGGTGCTGTCGATCGTGGTCGTCACTGTGTTGAATTATTTGGTGGGGAAATTTCTCGTGTTTGCGCCGAAGCGGATGGGTGACTCGGAAGAGGCGGCATACGTGGAAGTCGGAGGCCGGCGCGATGGCTAAGCGGGATCGTAGAGGAAGAATCTTGTGAGGTTGAGGGCGGAGCGGCATCGCGGATCTTCAGATTCTGCATAGAACCTCAGATTCCTTTTATTGAGTTTTCTGTGTTCTATGGCTATCATGATTACGTGGTTGTCCTTGCCAAAAAGACTTCCAGAAAAAGAGAGATAAAAGCGCACAATCCGTTTCTAGTGACGATGTGCTGAATATTCAAATTCAGGTCGGATCAGAGAGGATTTGCGAGCGGGGTCTCGCTTTGTCGAAGGGTGTTCATATGGCTCTCAGGGTGGGAGGTGTGGAATCTCTCAGGGCATTTGTACGCCGATTTGACTCGACTCAAGGAGGGACTTTGCACATGCAGGAGAAACACCATCCACCCAGAAGACGGTTGTCGCGCCGCGCGTCGGTTTCCATAGCGCTGTCTGTCGTTTTGCCCGCGCTCGCGACCGCTCCGGCGGCGTACGCGGCAACGGCTTCGGCAACGGGCGGTCCTCTGACGATTTCCGCGCCGATCACCACCTACATGGCGACAGTGGGCACTCCATTCAGCAAATCGCTGAACAGTTCCGTCGCGGGTGGTTCCCCGCCGTACATGTGGTCGATTCCCAGCATTGATTACAAGCCCACGTCGGTGGTCGGAAGTGTCTACTCCGGGTCCACCACCCATTCTTCGGTGATGGGGCAGGTGTACGGGGTGCCCTCGCTCCTGCCTGTCTCATCCGGTTCCACGGTGATTGACAATGTGTACAATCACACGACTGTGACGGGCAACGTGTACCTGCTGCCGAACAATGTCCAGGCGTGGACCTACGGCAACCTGACCGGTACGCCCACGGTCACCGGGACGATCAGTTTCGAGGGCGTGGCGATGGACAAGACGGGCGCGATGGTGAAGAGTGGTGACGTGATGCTGACGGTGGCGCCGCCGACAACGACGACCACGCCGCCGACAACGACGACCACGCCGCCGACCACCACGACGACGACGCCGACGACCACCACGACGACGCCGCCGACGACCACCACGACGACGACGCCGACGACCACCACGACGACGACGCCGACGACCACCACGACGACGACGCCGACGACCACCACGACGACGACGCCGACCACCACGACAACGCCTACCAATCCGTTTGGGACGCAGAGTTTCCAAACGACGGTCACTTCTTCTGTGTTCTCGCAGACGATCACGACGCTCGCGATATCCTCGGCGGGCGGAACGGTCACCGGCCACACGACGAACAGTTCGGTCAACGTCACCGTCCCGTCGGGCGCATTCTCGGTGAGCGAGAATGTCACCATCAACCAGGCCGTCACCAGCCTGCAGGGAGGCGTGCCGAACGGCCAGACGGCGGTCACAGCGTTCGGCTTGAACTTCGGCGGGGCAACCCCGACAGTGCCGGTCACCCTGTCCATCAGCAACAAGGGAATCCCCACATCGGCACTTGTCTACCAGGTGCAATCGAACGGAATGTGGACGCCGATTCCCGCGCAGGTGAACAACGGTCGCCTGTCCGTGTCGGTCACGAGCGCGCAGGATATCGTGATCGCCAATCCGCAGCTTCCGACCACGGAACGGCAGATCCTGTGGAATGGGCAGCGTGAGCAGGTTGCGCATGGATTTGTCGCCAAAGATCCCGCAAGCGGAGTCATGACGACGTACATGCCGATCTGGTACCTGATGCAGGTGCTCAAGCAGCAGGGCGTCACGAGTTCGTGGAACGGAAAAGTGTGGAACATGACGACTTCCGGTTCGTCGTTCACGCCGAATCTGACCAACGTGACGCCGGGGAAAGGGACCTATCAGATCGAGATCAACGGCCAGCTTGTGCAAAACGCGTACGGGCAGGTTGCGGTCGATCCCGCCCATGGCAATAAGACCACCTACATGCCGATCTACTGGGTGTTCCAGGCGCTCGGCCATCTTGGGCTGCACAGCCGTTGGAACGGCTCATCCTGGAGCATCACGACATCCGCTTCTTCTTCGACATCTTCAACATCCTGACGGGGGATTATCACTGTTCCTTCAGAAGCACACCGAGAGGGGCCCGCTATGTGCGCGGCCCCTTTCGGAGTGCCATGCAACCGATCGTTCTGTAACGCCATGCAATCGCCTGTCCCGTCCTCCATTGCCGCCTGTCATCGCGACCTCCGGCCGAATGAACGGCGGCGCTGCTTCTGAGTGCGGATTTCCTGCGTTTGCGCGTCCCCCGGTCGCCGGAATTCATACACTGTTGTATGGTGGAGGTGGCTGGCTTGGCAGATGAACGGATGAAGGAAGGATCATCAGGATTCGCGACAGAAGCGGGGACAGGCGCATCCGCCACAGTCCCGACCAGTGATCGAAACGTGCGTGCGGAGGCGGCCGAGCGCTGGAAACGCCGCTTTGCGCAGGCCGACGCACAGGTGCAGCAGCTCGCCGCGCAGGGCAACCTGACGCCGGCGCTCGCGACGCTTTACAGAGCGACGCTCAATGCGACGCCTCTCTCGAACGAACCGGAGGCTGTCGCCGGATGGGCCGACGCGATTGTACAACTTGAGAGCGCGGCGGCTCGCGTGAAGGATTGCGCCGAATTTTCCGCATCCCGTACCGTCTGGTGGCTTGCACTGTACGAATTTTCCGTATTCGCTCTGGCGGCGGCAGGCGTGGGTTGGATCTCGATCGGCGGTTCATTCGCGGCGGCGGCCGTGCAGGATGTGGCGGCCAGTTTCCTGACGGCGGTGATCGGCGGTTCGGTGTACAGCCTGTACAGTCTCTATGTGGGCGCATTGCACCGGGCCCTGGATCGCGACGCGCTCCTGTGGTACGTGGTCAAACCTGTCACGGGCGGCGCCATGGGGGCGTTTGTGGCCAATGTGGCGCTGTTTCTTGCGCAGAGCGCGACCGGGCACGCGCCATTTGCGGCGCCGGGCGAACCGGTGTGGCTGTTCTGCGCGCTGGTCGCGTTTTTCGGCGGCTACAACGAAAAGTTTGCCGCGCAATTGACGGAGATTTTCGCCTCGCGTGTGACGGGGAGCGCGTTTCTCATGCGGCAGGCGTCGGCAAAAACGGCTGATGGGAAATCTGCGAAAGGGGTGTGACAGAAAAGGAGTGTGGGCGTCTCGTATGGGTGGACAAGCCCGCAGCCCTTGGCCGTCGGGTTATGAGCGGGGAATTTTCCGGAGAATCCTGCCAACATATGCTAGACTTCCGCTTGTCCATGCTATAATCAAATTGAACAGTCGCCGGTCGCCGGTCCTGCAAAAAGGCGACCGTGCGGCGACAGAGACGGGGACGGCCGCATGGTTTCAGACAGACCCGGAACGGCGGAAGGCCAACGGAGGACTGACGATGAAGTTTGTGCTGCTGTCGGGAGGGTCGGGCAAGCGCCTGTGGCCGATGTCCAACGATAGCCGGTCGAAGCAGTTTCTGCGGGTTTTGACTGACGGAGACGGGCGGTCGCAGTCGATGGTGCAGCGTGTGTGGGGGCAAATGCAGCGCGCCGGCCTGGCGGATGACGCCTTTATCTGCACGTCGAAGGCGCAGGTGGAAATGATCGAGTCGCAGATCGGCGATGTGCCCATGATCGTCGAACCCGCACGGCGCGACACGTTTCCGGCGATCGCCTTGGCGACGCTGTACCTGACCGATGTCCAGGGAGCGGCCGACGATGAAACGGTTGTAGTGCTGCCGGTCGATCCGTACGTCGACGATGGATTTTTTGCCGCGCTCAGGGACCTGGAGTGCGTGCTGCGCGAATCCGGGGCCGAACTCGCGTTGCTCGGAGTGACTCCGGCCGAGCCTTCAAGCAAGTTCGGCTACATCAAAGTGCGAAGTGACGCCTCCGATGAGGTCGCGGCGACATCCGTCGCCCCCGCGCAGCAGACGGGCGCCGAAGCGGTTCAGACAGGACTCGCCGTCCTTGCACGGCAGCAGACGGGCGCCGATGATGTGGAACCGGACCGCGGCGGTTACCTGCACGCCGCCGGCTTTGTCGAAAAACCGCCACGCGCGACGGCCGAAAGGTTGCTGGCCGAGGGGGCGCTCTGGAATTGCGGCGTCTTCTGTTTCCGCGCGGGGTATATAAAGGAGATTTTAAGACGGAAAGCGTATCCGTATAGCTACGGAGAATTGTCGATGCGCTACGATGAACTGGTCCGGCGCAGCTTCGACTATGAAGTCGTGGAGCAGGCGGCGTCGATCACGGTGACTGTCTATCGGGGGATGTGGAAAGACCTCGGGACGTGGGAGACGCTGGCCAATGAGATGTCGGCGGAGGTGGCGGGCCTCGGTGTGGCCGCCAACTGTTCAGGCTCGCACATCATCAATGAGTTGGGCATTCCGCTTGTGGCGATTGGTCTGCACAACGTGATGGTGGTCGCGACGCCGGACGGCATATTGGCGGCGGACAAAGAACAGAGTGGACATCTGAAGCAGGTGCTGGGCAAGCTGCAGTACCCCGGACGCCCGATGTACGAGGAGCGGCGCTGGGGACACTACCGCGTGCTGGATTACACCAAGCTCGAAGACGGCACGGAGGTTTTGACCAAGACGGTCGTGCTCTCGGAGGACAGGAACATCAGTTATCACAAGCATCTCATGCGCACAGAGGTGTGGACGGTCATCGAAGGAACGGGAGAACTGTTTCTCGGGACGCGGCGGGTGGAGATTGCGCCGGGCGATGTTGTCCGCGTTCCGCCCGACCAGTGGCACGCGATCCGGGCTCTGACTCAGCTCACGTTCATTGAGGTGCAGCGCGGCGCCTCCCTGATGGAGGAAGATGTGGTCCGGCGGTTTGCCAACTGGCGAGACATCGAGGCACATTGTGCCGCGTTAGCGACATAATACCGGTGGTATTCTACCGGCAGTCTGATATGATGGGTTGCGGAATGACAGACACCCCCCAATCCCGGCGAGAGGAGATTTCGTTCTATGAAACGTACGCTTTCCGGCATCGCCGCGGCAGCTCTGCTCGCGGGCAGTTTCGCTCCGGCGGCGTTCGCGGCCACAACCGCGAATTACACGGATATCAGCGGTAACTTCGCACAGCAGGACATCATCACATTGACGCAGCAGGGCTTCATCCACGGGTACAGCGACGGGACATTCCGTCCAAACGCGCTGGTGACGCGTGGGCAGTTTCTCGCCTATTTCTTGAATGTGGCAAAAAGCGTGACGCACGTCCAGCCAGGCGCGCACGCGCAATACTATTCCGACATTCCTCCGCGCAACTGGGACTACAACTACATCGGGGCGGCGCAACAGGCGGGCTGGATCAACCCGTTCTGGATCAATGTGAAACTGCACGGCCGGTTCAATGAGAACTACCAGGCGTCATGGGGCGATGCGGCGTCATTTTTCGTCGCGGCGTTTGAAAAAGCCGGCCTGATCAAGACGACAAATGGTATGGCTCCGCTGGCGTACGCCAAGTCGATCGGCCTGTTTAACGGCATCCCGTCCAACCAGAACCAGATCTATCTGAACCGTGCGAGCGCAACGGTGGTTCTGGCCAACATTCTCAAGTTCGAGACGCAGGGCCAGACGCCCACGGGCGCTACGGTAACGCTGTCCGGCGGTTCGGCGATGGCGGCAAACACCAATGAGGCGCTGTCCGTCTCGATGAAGGACGCGAACGGCAATCCGTACAATTATGGATCCGCGCCCGTCACGTATGCGGTCACGAGCAACGGCGCGGCCACACAAAACGCGTTTGTCAGCAGCAGCGGGCAGTTTGTGGCGACCGCGGCGGGCACGTACAACGTCACGGCGACGATCGACGGCGTGACATCCGCGCCGCTCACCATCACGGTGTACGGCCAAGCGGCGGGTGTGAAACTCTCCACGAGCCAGTCATCGTTTGTGGCGGACGGCCAGGCGGGTGACACGGTGATCGCGCAGATTGTCGATGCCAACGGCAATCCTGTCACGAATTTCAACGGAACGATGACGTTCACGGACACATCGGGCCAGTTGGTCACGAGCACGGGGACGACATCGGGCAGCGTGACCAATGTTCCGGTGACAAACGGTGTGGCGAAGATCAACCTGAAGGCGAACATGCTCGCGGGTTCGTCC
>JAKACR010000164.1 GCA_021821225.1 Bacillota bacterium
CGGCCGGTTGCGGCGCGGATTCGGTCACAAACGCTTCCTCACCTTGCAGGTGTCTCAAGCTGCCTGATATGAAAAACAGCGATTGAACGAGAAAACTGGAGAAAAACCTGCTTTCAAGAGGGAGGAGCGTCACCATCGGAATGCCGAACAGCCACCCCACGATGAGCACGAGCCGCCGGCCCAGGATGTCGGAGAAGTGGCCCGCGACCAGATTCAGGATGGCCTTGGTCAGGCCGAACGCGATGATAAACGCAAAGATGAATGTCATGGAAGTCACGTGATAAACGTCTTTTCCAAGCAAAGGAACGACTGTGCGTTCGAGCCCGACGGTCATGCCGACGAGTATCGTACTGAACACCAGCCACAAAAACTGCCGCAGATTGGACCGGATTCCCGCTTGCCGTGTCGCTTCCGCCAAAACGTTCACTCCCCGATCCTCACACGCCACAGAAGATCCATAAATCCGTATATACGGATTTATGGATGTATAGTACCGTCAGACAGAATTGCTGTCAATGGCGGCACTCACTTCTGGGCTGAAAATGAGCATCAGGAGTTGAAGATCAGGGAAAGATGGCGAGCCGTGTCGTGGATCAACTGTTCCGGATACGCCGCGTATGGCGACAGTTCCGCCGTCACATAATCCGCATAGCCGATTTCCGCCAGCGCTTCACGCACGGCGCGCCAATCCACATCGCCCGCCAAAAGCGGCACAAACCCCGTGATGTTGCCCACCTGCCGCGCGAAATCCTTGACGTGCACCTTCATGATCCGCCTGCCCAGATAGCGGATCCACTGCTGCGGGAACCCGAACTGCAGGACATTCCCGACATCGAAATAAACACCGACGGCATCCGACTGCAATTCATCGACATAGCGCGCCATGTCCAGCGGCGACAGCAAAAACTTGTTCCACACATTCTCGACGGCGATCCGAACACCAAGGCGGCGCGCGTCTTTCTCCAGTTCCGCGATCTCCTGCTGGCTGCGGGAGTAGCACTCTTCGTACGCCACTTCGTCTGTGACCGCTCCCGGCACGACCAGCACGGCGTCCATCTCCATCTCGGACGCCAGTTCCAACTGCTTGCGGACAATCGCCCTGCCCCTGTTCCGCAGATGCTCGTCGGGTGAGGACAGTGGCGCGTCCCAGAGCAGTCCCGTCGACAGGCTCTTCAATTCAAGTCCATAACCGTTCGCCAGTTCACGGACGCCCCTCGCCTCAACCGCCGTCGATTCCATGGTCAACCCGACCGCTCCGGGCATGTACAGGTTCAGTTCCACGCCGTCCAGACCCGCCTGCCGACTGACTGAAAACACTTGCTCAAGCGCGGTGCCTTCCGGAAAACACCATTGATTGACCGCCATTTTCACGACTTTCACCCCTATTTTGAAAATGCGCCTTCACTGATTCTGGACGTGCGGTGTACCCATGTAACGCCCCGGAATCGCCAGAGCGAACGCGATCGACAGGGCCGACGCCGCCGCGAGCAACCAGAACATTCCTCCGATCGTCCTCACACTCAACCAGAACCCGACGACGAACACCAGCAGCGCGCCCACGCCGTTGCCAAGGCCCAGCGCGATGCCCGACCCAAGCGATCGATTTTCGGAAAAGATATCCTGGCCGATCAGCACAGTGACCGAGGAACTGGAAAACAGCACGATCCCGAGCAGTGCGGCCATGATCCAGACAAAGACGCCGGAGACCGCCGCCAGCAGGGGAACCAGCCCGATCACGACCACGCTGGAGAGCAGCACGACTGGCCGGCGACCGAACCGATCGACCAGGTGCCCGCCAGCCAGATTGCCCACCACTCCGACGCTGATCAGCGTCGTGATGATCGAGGCCCCGCCGATCAGGGATCCGCCCCGCAAATGCCACAAAAGTGGAATGAAGGTGACCAGGCCATACGTCACAAAAGCGCGCAGCCCCGCGTACCCGACAAGGCCGACAAACGGTCCCCTGTGACGTCTCCAGTCGATTTTGACCGCCCGCGCGCGGCGCGCCGGCAGATGCGGAGCGATCCTCACAATAAACGGAATCATGACGATAGCGGGCAGCGCCGTGAACCACAGGCTCGCAATCCCCGCATGCACGACGATCCAGCCTGTCACCACCGGCCAGATACCGCGTCCGAGTTCCCCGCCGATGAGGAAAAACGCCAACCCGAGCGCCTGGCGCCGCTTCAACTGACTGCGCACCGCCGCGAGCGCCTGTGGGTGAAAGAGCGCGTTGCCCACGCTGATCAACAGCAGATCGCCGATGAGCAGCGAGAGATTGTGCGCAAAACCGAGCAGTCCACCGCCGATCGCGCTGCCCGTCGCGCCGATGACGATCAGGCTGTTTCCGCCCAGCCAGTCCGCCAGCCGCCCCATCAGCGGTTGCAGCGCCTGCCCGATCAGCAGGGCCGCCATGATGGCTCCCGCCAGCGATACGGGTTCATGCAGCATGACCAAAACGGCGGGCAGAATCCCCGGCAGATAATTGGCCGATCCGTCATTCAAAAAATGCACAAAACTCATCACGGCAAGAGACAACCATCCGGCGTCCCCGGCCTGACCCCCGACTGCCACAGACGGCTCCGCCGCCACTTTGCCCGTTATGGTCATGATGTCAATCGCGCCCGTTCCAGTTGGCGCTTCCTCCGTTTCACAAAACGATATCCGGCCGCGATGCGCCGTTTTTCGCCGCATCCCATTCGTATATTCTGAACCCTCTCCCCGCTTTATCAATAGGTCAGCGGCAGACGATCGCCGGTCACGATAAAGTCGGCGGACACTCCCTCGCGGCCCATGAGCGCCGCGCTGCGGCCATCCGGTTGCGACCCGCCGACATGGATGCGGAAAGATCCGGGTTCCAGGACACACTCCCCGGACAGTTCAATGAGCGCCATCTGGCGCGGCGTCACGATGAATGTCACCTCGCGCGCCTCGCCCGCCTCCAGTTCCACGCGCTGGACGCCCTGCAACTGCCAGCGCGGAATCTCGACGGATGCATCGAGATCCTGCAGATAAAGCTGTACGACCTCCCGGCCAAAGCGATCGCCCACATTCGCGACGGTCACACGGACGCGGACACTGTCGCCGGCGGGGACAGCCATGCTGTCCAGTTCGAGATCCGCATAGACAAAGCGCGTATAGCTCAATCCGTAACCGAACGGGTACAGCGGCTCAGTCTGAAGATAGCGGTACGTGCGGTTGCGCATGCTGTAATCCGCAAATGGCGGCAGGTCCGTGAGCGACCGGACAAACGTGACAGGCAGACGCCCACCGGGATTGGCGTCGCCAAACAGGATGTCGGCCACCGCCTGACCGCCTTCGCCCCCCGGATACCACGCCTCCACGATCGCGTCCGCGTGTTCATCGGCGTAGCGCAGGTCGAGCGGTCCGCCGTTTTGCAGCACGAGCACAACGGGTTTTCCAAGTCCGCAGATCGTCTCCAGCAGTTCCTGCTGGACACCGGGCAGGGTGATCTGCACGCGATCCCCCGCCGCGTCGGAGTTGAACGCGTCGCCCTCCTCGCCCTCGATCCGGGCGGACAACCCCAGACACAGCACGACGACATCGCCGCGCTGTGCGACGGCGACCGCTTCCGTGAAGCCGGCCCGATCCTCATCGGTCACCTCGTTCGATCCATTGTGGCCGATCAATTCACACCCTTTGGCGTAGTGCACGTTCGCGGCGCGCGACACCGCGCGGATGCCCTCTCGCACCGTGACCGCCCTTGGCGGAACGCCGTTATAGTTGGCGAGCAATACCTCGGGATCATCCGCGTTTGGCCCGATCACGGCGATCGAAGCGAGCCCCTTGGCAAGCGGCAGCAGACTGCCGGCATTTTTCAGGAGAACGCACGACTGGCGCGCCACTTCCGCCGCCAGATCGCGATGCTCTTCGGAAGCATTTTGCTCAAAGAAGATCGCGGCGTAGGGAACGCGCGAAGGCGGATCGAACATCCCCAGTTGGAAGCGCGCGTGCAGCAGACGGGAGAGCGATTCGTCAATGGTCCGTTCGCCGACCAGTCCCTGCGCGACCGCGTCGAGCAACCACCCGTACGTCTCGCCGCAATTCAGGTCGCATCCGCCGTTCAGCGCCAAGGCCGCCGATTCAGCCTTCGACTCCGTCACCTTGTGGTGGTCGTGAAAGTCGGCGATGGCGCCACAGTCCGATACGACATACCCTTTGAATCCCCACTCATCGCGCAGGATGTCCTGCAACAGGGTCCTGCTGCCGCAACAGGGGTCGCCGTTGAGACGATTATACGCGCCCATGACTGACGCCGCCTGGCCCTCCACCACACATTCTCTGAACGCAGGCAGATACGTCTCGCGCAGATCCTTGCGGGATACCTGCGCGTCAAACGAGTGGCGCGAGGATTCCGGTCCGCTGTGCGCGGCAAAATGCTTGGGCGTGGCGACCACCTTCAGATAGCGGGGATGATCCCCCTGCAGGCCGCGGACGAACGCCACACCAAGCCGCCCGGACAGGTAGGGATCCTCGCCGTACGTCTCCTGCCCGCGTCCCCAGCGCGGATCGCGAAAAATATTGATATTCGGGCTCCAGAACGTCAGGCCCTTGTATATGCCGGTCTCTCCCCGCCGCAGCGCTTCGTGATGCTTGGCCCGCGCCTCGTCGGAGATGACGTTCGCCACCTGGAACAGGAGGTCCGGGCTGAATGTCGCGGCCATGCCGATCGCCTGGGGAAAGACGGTGGCCAGACCGGCTCGCGCCACGCCGTGCAGGCACTCATTCCACCAATTGTAGGCGGGTATTTCGAGTCGCGGCACGGCGGGAGCGTCGTGCTGCAGTTGCGCCACCTTTTCTTCGAGCGTCATGCGGGACAGCAGATCCGCCACCCGCTCCTCACAGCGCGCATCCGGATCCAGATACAACGGCAATGCCGCGTGCGATTCCGCCACCGCCCAAAGCCCCCTCCAAGAGAAGTTCACTCTATCGTAACACGGATAGAGGTCGTTCAAAAAGTGGGCAGAACTCCCCGGACCACCATCATGCCCTGTGCTCGCCGCGAGTTCCACGCAAGCGGGCCGCTCTCAGAATCCGGTCATGAGCTTTCGCCGGATTCCGTGTATGATGGGGACAAGAACTCATGAACGCGGAGGTGGACGGTTCATGCGTTGGCGCATCATAGTGAGAAGCGGTGTTGCCTTGGCTTTGATCGCACTTATTCTCCCGGCGGCGAACACCGTCGGCCACCTTGTCGACGCATCCGGCGCGTCGCCCCGCCAAACGGCCGACCACAAAACCGCCGCCGCAGACACACGCAGGACGGACCCCGCCGCCAGTCCGATCGGGCGCAGTTCCGCTGTGCGCAAAACGGCTGATAAACCCGTCTCGCTGACCTACTATCAATCCCCGGTTCACTATCGCAATGAAGTGATCGTCCTGATGTACCACGCGATCGACACGAGTCAAATACCGGGCGATGTCATCAAGCCGTCCGTCTTTGCGCAAGAACTGGCGCTCTTTCGCAAAGAACACTTCAATCCGATCTCGTTCGACCGATTCTGCCAGTTCGTCAACAACGGCAGACCCGTCCCGCCAAACGCCCTGCTCATCACGTTTGACAATGGCTACGAGAGTTTCTACCGCACAGCTTTTCCCCTGCTGCTCCATTATCACGAACCCGCCGTGCTGTTCCCCATCGTCAGTTGGCTGCAGCACCCAGGCAGACGCGGCATCTTCCACACTCTCACATGGCCGCAGGTGGAACAGATGCACAGCAGTGGTCTCATCGCCGTGCAATCACAGACTTACAACATGCATACCGGCGTGGCCGTCGGGCCCGGAGAAAGCGAGGCTTCAACAGTCGGCCGGATCTACAACCCCGCGACAGGCACGAGCGAGACCACCGCGCAATACGACCATCGAGTGCTCACAGACCTCATCAAGGCGCGCACGCTGGTCGAACAGCAGTTGCACGAGAACGATGTCAACGCCCTCTCGTATCCATTCGGCGACTATCAACCGAGCCTGATCCGGCTGTTGCACCAGGCGGGCTATCACTATCTATTCACGGCAAAGCAGGGTTGGGGCGTTCTTAGCACCACGAACCCGAACACCCTGTTCCGCATCAATTCCGGCACACCGAACATCACGCCACAGGGGCTCATAAGCACCATCACGTGGATCGCGCAGCTCACACACCAGAGCCCGGGCTGGACAGCGCCGAAACAGTTCATCCAGGTGTGGAAATACTGATGGGAAAATGCGGATCGCACATCGACCAATGACCGCGAGAAACCCCCGGCTTCTGCCGCCGTGTGGTTATGAACCGGAAGCGGTGAGCTTTGCCTCGATGCGTTCCCGCCACGCGCGGTCTTCCTCATGCAGAGCGC
>JAKACR010000165.1 GCA_021821225.1 Bacillota bacterium
GCGATTTTGCGCTATACTCATCCTGTAAGCCTCCTGATGTCGAAGTGCGTCCCGGAAGGACACTTTCACGATATCAGGAGTCTTCCATTCTCTCAAACCTCGTAATTGCCGCCTAACAGGAATGCTTTTATCTTGAAGCCGAAGGGAGCATATGATGAAGAAACAATGGACCGTGGGTATATTGCTTTTTGACGATGTTGAGGTGCTTGATTTTGCCGGCCCTTTTGAGGTGTTTTCGGTGGCCGCGTACCCGGATCAAGCGACAGATGCCCCGGAACCGAAGCCTTTTCTGGTGAAATTGGTATCTGAGAGCGGAGAATTGGTCAGAGCACGTAACGGACTGAAAGTACAGCCGGACCACGGCTTTGATAATGCCCCCTGTTTTGATGTTTTGGTGGTTCCCGGAGGGCCCGGGGCCAGAGAGCGAGAGCTCCACAACGAGAGAGTCATTCGGTGGATTTCGGAGCGTATGCAAGATGTCGAACTGATGACATCCGTCTGTACGGGCGCTCTTTTATTGGCGAAGGCAGGCCTTTTGAACGGAAGAAGGGCCACGACTCACTGGGCCAGTTATGACAGGTTGGAACAAGAATTCCCGGTCGTCACGGTCATAAGGAACGTAAGGTTCGTGGATGAAGGCAGCATCGTGACATCCGGCGGGATTTCCGCTGGCATCGACATGGCATTTCACGTCGTAAAGCGGCTCGTTGGTCTGGAAATCGCCAGGACGACGGCCAAAAGGATGGAGTACGACATTGCGATTAAATAAGACGATTCGTTATCTCCCGGCGCCGGCGATCAATCCGAAGAAGAACTTGTAGGCGGGGCCGAGGAACAGCGTGATGAAGCTATCTTTGCGGAATGTTTAATAACATAGAATGCACTTTTATTTGATAATCGACTGTGATGTTTAGAGATACAGCGGCAGAAGGTGAATTTATATGTCATCAATACTTTCGTATGGAGATATCTATAGTAACGTGTTAAACTGATATTACTATCAGATCGCCTGCACGGGGGTCTTTATCCCATGTCCCCTAGGAAGCAGCCAGAAATACGGACCGAGCGTCGTTTTGGGTGCGTGAGAGAGCATTTCTGGCGATGGCGCGGCAATGCGCCGGGGAGTTGTGCCTCCTTTTTGAATTACCTTTAATGAGAAAAATATCTCTCTGTCGAGACAGGAGGCTGTGCCATGACGTTCCCGTTATTGTCCGTGATTCCCAAGTCGAGATTTGCGTTTGCCGCGCCGCAAATACCATCTGAAGTCGCGATTGAACACTGGGAGGATTGGTCTGAGGCTCGCAGAAGACGCCCGGCGGGATTCCGCGCCATCCTCGGCGTGGGTCTTCCGATCCCGGGGGCAGTGCTGCGCGCCCCGGGCGTGGAACTGCTGCAACTTGTCAGCGCAGGCTACGAACGCGTGGATATGGCCGTCGTCCGGGAGACGGGACTGACGCTCTGCAATAATCCGGGGAGGAATGCGGATGCCGTCGCCGACCATATTGTGATGAGTCTGCTGTACTTTGCCCGGCGTATGGGAGAATGCCAGAATGTTGTTCTCGGGGACAATTATCATCAGAACCGCGAGGAAATCATCGGACCACTGCTGCGCGATCTGGAGGAGATGACGGTGGGACTCGTGGGATTCGGCGCGATCGGCCGCAGCGTGGCGGACCGTCTGCGGCCGTTTGGCCCGACTCTGCTGTACCACAATCGCACGCGCAGACGTGAGGACGAGGATCGGTTTGATGTGCGCTACGCAGCGTTTGACGAGTTGCTGCGCACGTCCGATGCCGTGGTGGTCATGCTGCCCCTCACGGCGGAGACGAGGGGCCTATTTGGCCAGGAGGCGTTCGCCTGCATGCAACCAGAGACGATCTTTGTCAATGTGGGACGGGGAGCGCTCGTGGACCAGCGTGCGCTTGTTGAGGCGTTGCTGGAGCGCCGGGTGTACGCCGCGAGCCTCGACGTGTTTGACCCGGAGCCCGTGACGAAGGACAATCCGGTCGTGCTCGCTGCGCCACAGTTTCGGGATCGGTTGCTGCTGTCACCGCATATCGCAGGCGTCACGCACCGCACGTGGCGCGTGATGGTGCAAAAGGCGATAGACAATGTGGCCGCCTACGCCCGTGGTGAGGAGCCGCACCACATTGTGGTGCGCGGTCGTGGACGGGGTCTCGCCGTCGGCACATAAGTCGGCAGGTGTGACTTGGTGCGGCGTCGCCAACGCCGCGGACAGGACCGCGCCTCTACCGGTATGATGGGGACGCGGTCCGTCATTTACGGTCGTTGACGGGGTCAGTTGACGGCCCTCAGATGTGACATCACGATCGCATTGGACGGAGAAACCCACGGTCCGCCCTGCGCGTACGGGTTGCTTGCGCCCGGCCAGCCGACGAAGTTCTTCGTGCTGTACTCAAACCAGTTGGGCGTCTCGACCAGCGGAATGGACGGGATGTCGCGCGCGACGATGCCCTCCAGGCTGTTCATCACTTGGTGCTGCACGGACGACTGGTTCGTGTACAGGTAGGTGTTGAGCAGGCGCGTCGTGGCGGGATTGCTCCAGTTCTCCGAGTTGGACGGCAGATTCGGGTACATCATCGCATAATACGCGTAAAACGGCGTGGGCCCCGTGTCGGTCCAGGAGAGCGCCAACTGGTACTGCTTCTTCTGGAACAGGTTGCTGCCGTACAGGCTGGAGGATTCGCCCTGAACGGTGACGTTGATCCCCACATTGCGCAATTCGGAGGACAGGATCGAAGCCATGGAAACCCACTCGGAATACGTCGAGACGACCTGCAGGGTGAATGAGAGCGGTTGGCCGGAGGGTGACACGAAGATACCGCTGCTGTTCTTCTTGAAGCCCGCCTTCTCAAGGATGGAGACGGCCTTGGCCGGGTTGTACTGCAGCGCTCCTTTGTACTGATGGGCCAAGGCGGGCGACAGCCATCCCTTGGTCGTTCGGTCGAGCATGTCAAACGCGTTGGCAATCGGCGCGTAGTTGTAATCGGCCGCATTCACCTTCTGGCGGTTGATGGCAAGGCTGATCGCCTGACGCACCGGCAGTTGCGAGAGCAGCGGGTCCTTGAAGTTGGTGTACAGCATCAGCGTGGAGCCGCCCGCGAAGAAGTAGTGGTTCGTCTTCGGGTTGGCGGCGACGTACACGCGCTGGATGTTGGGAATGAAGATGCTGGCCCAGTCGATCCTGCCTTGCGCCAGTCCGCCGGCGATGCTTGTGTTGCTCGAGTAGGCCGGGAACTGGATCTCGTGAACGGCCAGTTTACCTGCCCAGTAGTGTGGATTGGCGACAAACGTGTACTCTTCCGGGCTGAACGAGTTGACCGTGTAGGGTCCGGTGCCGACCGGATGCAGGTTCAGCGCGGTGGTTGGGTTGGACACCTTGGACCAGACGTGCTGCGGAACGATCGGCGTTTGCCCCAGGATGTACCACTCAAAGGGGACATTGACCTGCTTGAACTGGAACTGCACCGTGTATGGGCCGGTTGCCTTCACGGCAGACAGGTACTGCCAGACCCCCGCGGTGTCGAGTTGCGGAAACTGCTTGCGCATCATGAAGGAGTAGACGACGTCCTGCGCGGTGAATGGTTTGCCGTCCGACCAGCGCACGCCGTGGCGCAGTTGTACGGTCAGTGTCTTGTCATTCTTCGACCATCCGAACGACGTGCCGAGCACGGGCGACACCTTTGACGAGTAGGGATTGAAATAGAACAGCGGCTGGTAGATGAGTCCCATGGTGCCGACCAGCGCTGTTGAAAATGGATTGAAGTTTTCCTGGAATGTGCCGGAGGGACCGGGTACGACGACCAGCGGCGCGACTGCGGTCGGCGCTTTCGCGGAGATGTGGCTTAAGCCAACGGCGACAGCGGCGATAACCACAATTCCGGCAGTCAATACGGATAACGCGATCGTTCGCGATTTGCGTGACATGATGATGCAACCTCCTCCTGAACATGTTGTAGAAGCACGGTGATGGAGTGGGGTTCGGGACGGAGTTGCTCGTCGGGCACGCGCCGTGAACGTGTTGGCGGATGTTCACGGATGCACGCGGATTGTTCACGGATGCACATGGACATTCACAGATGCACATGGACATTCACGGCTGAGATAGGCGCTCCGGACGTTTCAAAGGAAAAGATCCTCCATGTATGCAGCATTGCGCACACGATCCATTGTGGTCGCCATGTTGTGGTACTCGCGTGGTTTTTGCCAACCACGGAACGGCAGGACTTCGGCAAAATACCCGATGCTTTCGAGGATCACGACGTATGTGTTCTCCCACTGCTGGATTTCCGGCCAGAACTGATTGTCTTGCGTCAGGTCGGCCAATTCCGGAATGGACGCATATTGGTCAGGCCGGATATCGTAGAGTATCTCCTTCACCTTACCCCACCGCCTGATATGCCTGGCGCTGATAGTCCACTTGCCCTCGTCGTCTTTGGTGTTCTGCTCGTACTCGTAGCAAAGGATGTATTGCATCGGTTGCACGGGCCCGAGGGCCGGATTCAGGAAGTAGACCTTGTGCGTGCTGAACATGTGCATATACCTTGGGCAGGGGTGCTGGGTCACCACGACGGCCTCCCGGACTTCACTGGAAGGCAGATCTCCGATGACAACGCGCGAAAAAGTCGAGGCAACTTGTGAGAACGTCGGCGAGGAGGCTTCCACGGTGATATCATCCTCTTTCTTTCTTTTGGTGGGTTATAAAGGTAATTCACACGTTTGAATTCGATTGCATCCAACTATATGGCTAAACTTGCGGTCTTGTCAATCATCCGCTATTCGGCTTGCTGTTCGTCATCACCAGTATCAATTGTCCACTTTTTTGGGGGGGATCACAGATCCAACGCCTTTATACGCGAAGATAAACGACCGCAGCGCTGAAGCGCGGGCATCCGCTCCGTCCCGGACCGTTCGTTGCGCCGGTGCCACAGCCGCTTCCGATCAAGCGCGTACAACCTCTCTTTCAACTCCCTCCCGCCGGTCCGGTCCATCCTCCGCTATCGCCGCAGTCCTGATAACGGCCCGCTGGTCAACCCCACAGGAAAGCAAGCGCCTTGCAGCGACTCTGTCTGCACGAGGTCGTTCAAAAAGAGGTCAGAACTCCCCAAACGCTATATCTGGAATCATATCGACTGCCAGAAGGAACTTTATCCCATGCCGCCCTGGCGGCTTCACGCGCCGCCAGGGCGAGCAGTCTATGCGTGCGGGGTGGGATAAAGGATATAGCCCACGCCCGCCTGCGTGATGAGATAGACGGGCCGCTTCGGGTCAGGCTCCAGGCAGGAGCGCAATTTGCGCACGTATACGCGCAGATATTCATGATCGGTCCGATACTCAGACCCCCAGATTCTGGTCAGCAGATGCTCGTGCGTCAACACCTTGCCACAGTTGGACACGAACTCCTGCATCAGTTTCCACTCGGTCGGAGTCAGACGGGCACGCACAGTGCCGATGTTCAGTTCGCGCACATCCGGAATCAGGCGGATGTCGCCGCACGACAGAGAGGGGTCTTCGTTCGCGCTGTTGCTCCGGCGGATGAGCGCGCGCAGGCGGGCCAGCAGTTCCTGCAGGGAGAACGGCTTGGTCATGTAGTCGTCCGCACCGAGGTCCAGCGCGTGAATCAGGTCGGCCTCCGTATTGAGCGCGGTCAGCACCAGGATGGGTGCCGGCGTGATCTGTCGCAATCTGCGACACAGTTGGAAGCCGTCCATCTCCGGCAGTCGCAGATCGAGCAGGATGGCGTCAGGTTCTTTTGTGTACACTGCCTGAAGGGCGTCGTGCCCGTCGACGACCTCCGTCACCTGATAGCCTTCGAGTTGCAGGTTGGTTTTCAGCAGGCGCCTGTACTTCTCTTCATCTTCCACGATCAGTATCGACGCAGGGAGTGCGGATATCATCGATTCACACCTCCTTGGGGAAATGGGATCAAGTCCTCTGCGCGGCGATCTGATTCCAGATATCGCGTTCGAGGCTTCAGTCAAACGCGATATCTACTGGCGTTCGCCTGTCGGAATCTGGTTTATCCCATGTCCCCTGACCGGTGCGGGAATTTCGAATCCGACTTCAAAACTGTCCGCGCGATTTCTGGCCCAGACCTTGCCGCCATGCGCCTCCACGATCCCTCTGACGATGCTCAGGCCAAGACCGGAACCCCTGGTTTCGGACTGAGCGTGTCCGGCGCTGCGGTAAAAGCGCTCAAAAATCCTGTCGAGATCCTCCGCGGGCACTCCATCGCCGCAATCCTCCACAACCGCGCGCAACAGCGACGCTGTCGCCGCCACCTCCACCCGGACGGGACCCACCAGATCGGA
>JAKACR010000166.1 GCA_021821225.1 Bacillota bacterium
GCGCTTGATCGCGTCGTTTTCGGCGGGCAACCCAAAGGCGTCCCACCCCATGGGATGCAGCACGTCATAGCCCTGTAGTTTTTTATAGCGGCTCCAGACATCGGACAGGACGTAACCGCGCCAATGTCCGACGTGCAGTCCGGCGCCGGATGGATAGGGGAACATGTCCAGGCAATAGTACTTCTCTTTTCCCTCATCTCCCGTCGTTTTGTGCGCCCCGGTATCCCGCCAGTAATCCCGCCATTTCGGTTCGATTGCCAGCGGATCGTAATGGTCCACCATTTCTGCGATGCCTCCCACGTCTGATCTATGATAGGTAGTATATTGAAATGACACACCGGTCGCAAATGGCACAAAAACACGCGGGGCCGTTTCCCGTTCATACGGGTAACCGATCCCCGCGTCAAGCGCGCATTTCCACGAAGCAAAAAAACCACGGAGTGAGAGGGATTCGAACCCTCGATACGCCTTATAGGCGTATACTCGCTTAGCAGGCGAGCGCCTTCGACCAACTCGGCCATCACTCCACGCATCTGGCTCCCGAGCAGGATTCGAACCTGCGACCCTCCGGTTAACAGCCGGATGCTCTACCGCTGAGGTATCGAGGAAAACAAGGTGGAGATAAGCGGACTCGAACCGCTGACCCCCTGCGTGCAAGGCAGGTGCTCTACCAACTGAGCTATATCCCCGTGAACAGCCACCGATAGCCAGTGCGCGACAGCTTTCCGCACCGGAGCCACGAACGCTATTGTACCGCGTCGCACCGCATGATGCAAGCATTTTGTGGCATGTGCGGCATTTCTGCGGACGCGAAAATCGCCCAGCCGCCTTCAGGACCAGTGGTAGAGTCGGCGGAATGGGCGATTTGACCGGAAGCAGGAAACGTCAGTGCACAAACCGACCCGCTATCTGCTGTTCCGCCAGAGCGACGAGTCTGCGCGTGATCTGACCGCCAATTTTCCCGGTGTCGCGCGTGGTCATGGTGCCCCAGTAACCGTCCTGCGGCACCTGGATGCCAAGCTCCTGCGCGATTTCGTACTTGAGTTGATCGAGTGCGCGAATGGCCTGCGTAACCACCGGAGTATTGCGAGTTTGACCGGATGCCATGAACATAACCCCCTTTTGATCATCGTGACGTTATTATGGCCGGGATTTTCACTCGTATGCGTTTTCGCAAAAAAACGCAACCGTTTCATCGTATAATAAGACGTGTACGAAAGCGTATAAGAACCTGTTCAAAAAGTGGGCAGGTAAGACCCACGCAGAGGAGCTGTTCTCATGGCCGCGGAACAATCGATTCTCAACACGCCTACACACTGGGGCGCACCTTCGCCGTACGTCCTGACCCGTCACTCCCGAGGGTCGGAACACCTCGCCGTGCTGTTCCCCGGTCAGAACTATCCCGTTGTGGCCCCACTGTTGTACTACGCTGGCAAAGCGGCGTTTGAAGCGGGTTGTGACGTCCTTTCCATCGAGTATGGCTACGTGACAAATCATCGGCCATACTCGATGGCAGAGCTCGCCGCGCTCGTGAATGAAGTGTCTGCTGGCATATCGTCCGTGCTGTCCGATCACTACAGCCGCGTGGTCTTTATCGGAAAAAGTCTCGGAACAGCGGTTGCAGCCGAGGTTGCGACACTGTCGCCGACTCCCGTGCGCAACCACATCTTTCTGACGCCCCTGCGCCGCACGATTCCTTTCCTGCAGGATGCGGACCATGCGCTGGTCATCGTTGGCGATCGCGACCCTCTCTTTGGCGGCGATGACATCCTGCAGCTTGCGGACATCCCCGGCCTGCATGTTTCGGTTGTCGATGGCGCGGATCATGCACTGTATATAGAAGGCGATCACATGCGGTCACTGCACGCGCTGACTGACCTGACGGCGCAGTGCGCCCGGTTTTGCGCGGCCATGCACTGACCCGCGAATCCCACTCGGACAGGCCATGGACCGAATTCGATAATGAGGTGAAGACGCATGCCGGACACGATTGCCGTGCGGCTCCGCCCACGCACGCTTGCGGTGGAATCCGGCGCGGCGACGCACCATTTTGACCGCAGTGGACGCTTGACCTTTTCCACGTCCCCGGGCGAAACGGTGCGCCGTTCGCTTGACGACCGGGCGCTGCGCGTCTCGATCTCCTCTGGAACAAGGAAGTACCAGTGGCTTGCAGCCGAAGACAAAACGCAGTGGTACAAAGAAGCGCTCGCGCTCGCCGCGGAAGCGGTGCGCGCCAACGCCGCTCCCGCGATCCGCGAGTGGGCCTGTCGCATTGCTAAATGGTCTCCAGAACGGCTCGCCCTGGACGCACAGGCATTTTCCCGTGTGTACCTGCCGATCAGCATCTTGCCGCCGGACCAATACCATACGCTCGTCGTGCAGATCGCCCAAGGCTGCTCGTACAACCGCTGCCTCTTTTGCGATTTCTACCGCGACCGGCCGTTTCGCATCAAAACGTCCGAAGAACTGGATGCACACATCGCAGGTCTGCGCAGTTTCTTCGCCGAACGCCTCCCGGACCGCAGTGGTGTGTTCCTTGGCGACGGAAATGCGCTCGTCGTGCCGACCGACCGACTGTTGGCCATGATGGATGGGATCCAGCGGAAACTGACAGAGGCGGCCGACAGCTTTTCCACGTTCATGGACACCTTCACGCTGGAACGAAAAACGCTTGCCGAACTGACCCGGATTCGCCAGGCCGGCCTGACAACCGTATACAGCGGCCTGGAGACCGGCTCCGACCGCCTGCGCGCCATTTTGCGCAAACCGGGCGCGGCGCAAGAGGCGGCCCACGCGCTAACCCAACTCAAAGCGGCCGGTTTCCGCCTCGGCGTCATCGTGCTCGTCGGCGCGGGAGGTCCGTCGTTTGCCGCCGAGCACTTGCTCCAGACCAAAAGGATACTGGAGACAATCGATCTTTCCCCGCGTGACATCGTCTTTCTGTCCCCGTTTGTCGAACCGCCGCTTGCCGACTACCGCGCCGCCGTTCGCGCAGGCCGGCTGTCCGCGTTCACGGACGCCGAGATCGCGCAGGAGACGGCACGCTGGCGCACGGCGCTGGACCCTCTTGACGCAAAGGTCACGGTTTACTCGCTCCGGGAGTACATGTACTGGTGAACGCCCCATGGGAACGTCCCCCCGCGCATCGTTCCCATGGAAATGCCCGCGGCTTATTTTGACGTCAGCGCGATACCGCGCAGAATATACTGCTGCGCGAAAAAGAAGATCAGGATGGGAACGAGCGTGACGAGCGCCGACATCGCCATCAACTGGTTCCACGGTGTACAGTCACAACTGCTGGTGAAAGCGGCGAGCCCGAGCGAGAGCGTGTACTTCGAGTTTGAATCGATGTAGATCAACGGCCCGAGAAAATCATTCCAGGCAAACTGAAAATGAAAGATGAACGCCGTGGCGATGGCGGGCACGGCAAGCGGCATGGCAATCTGGGCATACAACCGGAAGTAGCCGCAGCCGTCCACCTTCCCCGCCTCAAACACTTCATTTGGAATTCCGGCAAAAAACTGCCGGAACAGAAAGATCAGAAACGGCAGACCGAGCCACGCCGGAACGATGAGCGGCAGATAGGTGTTGATCCAACCGAGCTGCTTGAAAAGCAGGTATTGCGGAATCATGACCACCGCGTAAGGGATCATCAGGCCGCTTAACACAAGGATAAAAAGCACATTTTTCCCCGGCATGCGGAGCTTTGCAAAGGCGAAGCCGATCATCGACGAGGAAATAACGCCGCCGATTGAAGACAACAGCGCGATCTCCAAGGTATTGAAGAAATACTGCAGAAACGGCATGGTGGCCATGCCTTTGCTGTATCCGTTAAACGTCCAGGGATTGGGCCACAGGTTCGGCGGAAACGAGATGATCTGATTATTGTGCTGAAAAGAAGCCAGCACCATCCACAGGGTCGGGAACACGACGATGATAGCGCCCGGAACCAGCAACAACAACCCCACAATGCGGTATACGCGGCTTCTGTACGCCATGGCGCGCCTCCTTTCTGCAGATTAAAGATCAAGACCGCCGTAATACACCCAGCGGGCAGACGTTTTGAAAATGAACGTCGTCAGGATCAGCACGGCGATGAACAACACCCACGCCTGCGCGGACGCCAGTCCCATCTTGAAGTACTGGAAGGCGTTGTCGTAAATGTTGAGTGAATAGAAGTACGTGGCGTAATCCGGTCCGCCCTGCGTCATCATGTACGCCTGCACGAAGGTTTGAAACGCGCCGATCATGCCCAGAATCAAGTTCAGCAAAATCTGCGGCGTCAGCATCGGGATGGTGATGTGAATCAGGCGATGCCAGGCGGTCGCTCCGTCGATGTCGACCGCCTCGTACAGTTCCTGCGGGATGGACTGCAATCCGGCAAGAAAGATGATCATGGCCGACCCGATCCCCCACGCACTCATGATGATCAAGGCCGGCAGCGCCCACACCGGATCCGCCAGCCAGCTCGGACCGTTGACGTGAAAGGCCGTCTTTAGCACGACATCGGCCAGTCCGTACTGCGGCAGGAAGAGAAACATCCACAACATCGACGTTGCGGCAATCGGCAAAACGTTCGGGAGGTAGTAGATGGTGCGCAGCAGGCGCATACCGGGCACGCGCAGATTGAGCAGCAGCGCGGTGAAAAGCCCGAGAATCAGTTGGATGGCAACCGTGCTGACGGCGTAGATCAGCGTCACCGTGATCGAATGCACGAAAAGCGGATCCTGGAATAGCGCCTGGTAATTGCCGAATCCGATCCATGACGCGGGAGACAGCACACTGTAGTTCGTGAAACTGAGATACGCCGACATAATCATCGGGTACAGCGTGAGCGCCAGAAATCCCAGGATCCAGGGCGATGTGAAAATGAGAAACCACATGATTTCCGTGCGTTGCAGCGAAGATTTATTTGCCTTCGGCTTCGTGGATTGGGTTTGGGATACTGTGGCCGCCATGTCGTCAACCCCCTTGCGAGACGGCGCTCTGCCAGGCCTTCTGGACCGCCGCCAGCCCTTTGGCGGCCGATTCTTTGCCGAGCCATACCGGGGCCATCAACTGGGTGAATGGATTGTAGAAGTTCGCGGCGTTGTTCAGCAGATTGGACGGATCCGGATAGTCATGCGCAATTCCGCCGAGAAAGACCTGGGTGAATTGCGCCTTGCTCATGGAGATGCCCGGAATGCGAAACACCTCGTTCAACCACTGGTTGAAATACTTCGTGCCGACGTGCGGCGGATTGTCTTTCGCCAACTTGATCAGTTGCTCGGCGCCGTAGCCGCGCGTCGCGAAGAGCATGAACTGAAAAGCGGTGTGCGGGTGCGCGCTGTTTTTGGCGAGATAAAACGCGTTGTCCTCCCGCTGGTTGGTGTCCACCCCGGCCGGCCCGTATGGGAAAGGCGCGATCGCCCACTGGAACTTTGGCTTGGCCACGGCCGCCTGCCGGTTCAGCCAGCCTCCGGCCACCTCCACGATGCCGACCCGGCCGGAGAAAAACGGATTGCCCAGCGTCGAGAGCGCGGTCAGTTGGCCCGCCGGCGGAGACACCTTCCATTTTGTCGTCAGATCGGCCAGCCAGGTCATCGACTGCACCATGCCGGGACTCGTCGCGTACGTCTTGGTGAGCGGTCCCCCGCGATAGGCGGCGGTGTTCTGCGGCCCGCCCGTATTGTTCAGCGGATCGGCGCCCCATTCCCAGGCGAGTGATCCGATCGATCCCGGGGAAAGGACGACGCCCCAGGTGGCCGTTTTCGGGTTGCTCGTGTTGTGCGTCAGCAGCTTGGAGTCCTGCAAAAGGGCGTTCAACGTCCACTGCTTGTTCGACCAACTGCTGGGCGGGAGCGGGACGTGGTACTTGGCAAACAACGTTTTGTTGTACACGAGAAATACCGGATTACTGTTCCACGGCAGTCCGTACAGCTTTCCATTTTTCAAAAACTCGTGCCGATAGGTCGCGGGCAGGTACGAAAGGCTGACGTGCCCCTCTTTGAAATAAGGGGTCAGGTTGGCGATCAGATTGCGCGACACCAGCGTGAACAGCCCCGTCTCGCCCCAGGTTGTGAAAACATCCGGCGTCTGGCCAGCCGCGACCATGGTTAGCAGCTTCTGGCCGTACGCCGTACTGCCGGGGGTCACCACCTTGACCGTCACATGTGGATGCGCGTGTTCAAACGCCTTGGCCACCGTCGACGCGTACTGGTCGATCAGCGGATCCTCCGGGACCATCCAGGTGATCGTCTTTTGCGTCGGGCCCGCGTGCGCGCCCACTTGCCAGACCACCACGCCGGCGATTACGATGACTCCCGCGAC
>JAKACR010000167.1 GCA_021821225.1 Bacillota bacterium
CCGCATCATCGGGCCGATAAAGATCTCCAGCGTGATCGGAAGGGTGGATCTCGTTTTCTGGCCGTTGAATCAGTTTCATGTCATCGGTACGACGCAGGAGCACTATTTGCCGCAGGGCGGGCCGTAAGTGGAAGTTTAAAAAGTGGGCAGAACTCCCGGGCGCATTGCCGCGTCATCGCCAGAAATGCCCCATCACGTACCCAACAACGTACGCTCAGGGACATGGGATAAAGTCCACTACACAATTCGGTTGATCCCATGTCCCATTGCACTGTGCGGGTCTTACCTGCCTCCCTTTTGAACAGGTTCGTAAGACTGTTACGGCACTCGCCAACAAAATTCACGGATTGGGGCAAAAATTTAACAAACGGTATTGTGCTTTTGGGCGACATTTAGTATAATTTCTAAATGTCGGTTTCAGACCTGCGATGAAGCAAAAGGTTGCCCAAGTACCGAATGCCACCGGTACCAATGGGGGAATTTTTGCGGAGTATGTCCAAACGGCGGGGCGAAGACGCTGCGTCTTCCGATGGGAAGATGGGCGTTTGGCATGGCCTGCTGCTGTTTTACAATTGGGCGATAAAGGAGGGATTGCATGTGGCGAAACAAAAAATTCGCATACGCCTGAAGGCGTATGACCATAAAGTGCTGGATCAGTCCGCAGAAAAAATCGTCGAGACCGCCAGGCGGTCAGGTGCGGGCGTGGCGGGGCCCATACCGCTTCCCACCGACAAGTCGATCATCACGATTCTGCGCGCTCCTCACAAATATAAAGATTCTCGTGAGCAGTTTGAGATGCGGACACATAAGCGACTCATCGACATACTGAGTCCGACGCCCCAGACGGTTGATGCGCTGATGCGGCTCGACCTGCCTTCCGGCGTCGACATTGAGATCAAACTCTAAGGGGCATGGGGTAAACCGGCTTTTTTGCAGATTCCCCGGGCCTTCGGTCGGTTACCTTCTGAACATAAAGGCAGTTGGCGCACAGGCGCAGGGGGTGTGAAAATGAAAGGAATTCTGGGACGCAAACTTGGCATGACGCAGGTGTTTCTTGACGGGGGCAACGTCGTTCCCGTCACAGTTGTTGAGGCTGGCCCCTGCGTGGTCCTGCAGGTCAAAACGGCGGAAGTGGACGGCTACAGCGGCGTTCAACTGGGATTTGACGACAAGAAAAAACCGAACAAGCCGCAGGCCGGTCACGCTGCGAAAGCTGGCACGGTTGCCAAGCGCTACGTCAGGGAGATACGCGGTCCGCTGGATCGCGAGTACGAAATCGGCCAGGAGCTCCTCGTCGCGGACATCTTCGCGGACGGCGAGTCGGTCGACGTTGTCGGAGTTTCCAAGGGCAAGGGGACGGCGGGCCCGATCAAGCGGCACAATCAGTCGCGCGGTCCGATGGCCCACGGTTCGAAGTATCACAGGGGTGTCGGCTCGCTCGGTTCCATCGCGGCCAACCGCGTGTTCAAGGGAACGCGCATGAGCGGACGGATGGGACATGAACGTGTGACGGTGCAGAACCTGAAGATCGTCCGCATCGACACGGAGCGGAATCTGCTCCTGATCAAGGGTGCTCTGCCCGGCCCGCGCAATTCGTATGTGACGGTCAGGACGGCCGTGAAGAAAAAGTAAGGTTTATCCATTCGCCCGCCCGGCCGGAAGATGCGCGGGCGCTTGGGCGGAATGGAAAGGAGGAGGGGATACTGTGCCGATAGTTCCGGTCTACAATATGCAGGGATCCGCGGTCGGCGAGCTGGAACTCTCCGACGCGGTCTGGAATGTGGCGGTCAATCAGCATGCGGTCTTTGACGTGGTGCAGATGCAACTCGCCGCGAGGCGTGCGGGAACGCACAAAGTGAAAGGGCGCTCCGAGGTGCGCGGCGGCGGCCGCAAGCCGTGGAGGCAAAAGGGGACCGGCCGCGCGCGTCAGGGCAGCATTCGCTCTCCCCAATGGGTTGGCGGCGGTGTGGTGCACGGCCCTGTGCCGCGCAGCTACGCCTATTCTTTGCCCAAGAAGGTTCGGCGGCTCGCGCTTCGCTCCGCGCTGACGAGTAAAGTCCAGGGCGGGACGATCGTGGTGCTGGACGAACTGGCTGTTCCGGCGATCCGGACGCGCACGATGGTGGACGCGCTAAAGGCGCTCGGGATTGGCGGCAAGGCCCTTGTGGTGGATTCAGAGAAAGACAGGACCGTGTATCTGTCGCTGCGCAACATTCCGGATGTCGAGTATGCGACCGCCGCAAATTTGAATGTCTATGATGTGCTGAAGTATGACCGACTGGTCATCACCCGGGCGGGCGTGGCCCGCGTGGAGGAGGTGTTTGCGAAGTGAAAAACCCTCATGATATCATCAGGCGGCCCATCATCACGGAAAAAGCGTCGATCCTGACGGAACAGAACGTCGTGACGTTTGAGGTCGACGGCGACGCCAACAAGATCGAGATCGCCCATGCGGTGGAACGGATCTTTTCAGGCGCCAAGGTCAAGAAGGTCAACACGCTCTGGGTTCCCGCAAAACGCAAACGGTACGGCAAACACTTTGGCTATACGTCGAAATGGAAAAAGGCGTACGTCACGCTGACGCCGGACAGTGAGATGCCCGATTTCTTCGGGCAGGCGGAATCCTAAATCCAGACGAGAGGAGGTTGTGACACATGGCGATCAGGAAGTACAGGCCGACCTCGCCTGCGCGCCGCTTCATGTCGGTTTCCAAGTTTGAAGAAATCACCACAGACAAGCCGGAAAAATCGCTTGTCGTAGGATTGAACAAGCGGGCTGGGCGGAATCATCAGGGACGTATCACGGTGCGCCATCACGGCGGCGGCCACAAACGGAAGTACAGAATCATCGATTTCAAACGCAATAAAGATGGTATACCAGGGCGTGTTGCCACGGTTGAGTATGATCCGAATCGCTCGGCGCGCATCGCGCTCATCCATTACGTCGACGGCGAGAAGCGGTACATCATCTGTCCGCTCGGACTGAAGGTGGGCGACACCATCGTGTCGGGTCCCGAGGCCGACATCAAAGTGGGAAATGCGCTGCCTCTCGTCAACATCCCGGTCGGTACGGTGGTTCACAATATCGAATTGTACCCGGGCCGCGGCGGACAACTGGCGCGCGCGGCGGGCGCCGAAGCGCAACTCCTGGCGAAGGAGGGCGGCTATGTGCAGGTGCGGCTCGCCTCCGGCGAGGTGCGCATGGTGCGCAAGGAATGCCGGGCCACGGTGGGGCAGGTCGGCAATCTCGACCACGAAAACATTTCCATCGGCAAAGCCGGCAGATCCCGTTGGCGCGGCATCCGGCCCACGGTGCGCGGCGTCGTCATGAACCCATCGGATCACCCGCATGGCGGTGGGGAAGGCCGGGCGCCGATCGGGCGCAAGTCGCCGATGTCCCCCTGGGGCAAACCGACTCTGGGCAAGAAGACGCGGAAGAAAAATCACGTGACGGACAAATACATCGTGCACCGCAGGAAGAAGTAGAAAAATGGGCGGTGGACGGACAGCATCGAACGGGCGCGCGGCGTCCGTTCCGGCGAAGGAGGTGTGACGGTGGGACGTTCACTCAAGAAGGGGCCGTTTGCGGACGAACACCTGATGAAAAAGGTCGAGGCGCTGAACACGGCAAACGAAAAGCGGGTCATCAAGACGTGGTCGCGCCGTTCGACAATCTTTCCGCAATTTGTGGGCCATACGTTCGCAGTGCATGACGGGCGCAAGCACGTGCCGATCTATGTGAGCGAGGACATGGTGGGGCACAAGCTCGGAGAATTCGCGCCGACGCGCACATTCAAAGGGCACGCGGGAGACGAGCGGTCATCGCGGTCCCGTTGACGCATAGCCGGCGCCCCGCGGGGCGATATTCCGGCAGAGAGGGGGATGCGGCATGGAGGCAAGGGCTGTTGCGAAGTACGTGCGGATCGCGCCCCGAAAGGTGCGGCTCGTGGTGGATCTGATCCGCGGCAAATCGATCGGTGAAGCGATCGCGATCCTCAAGCATACGCCGAAGGCCGGCTCGCCTGTGATTGAGAAGGTGTTGCGGTCCGCTGTGGCCAATGCGGAGCAGAATCATGAAATGGATGTGGATCGGCTGTATATCAGCAAGATTTTTGTCGACCAGGGACCGACGCTCAAACGGTTCCATCCGCGGGCGCAGGGCAGGCCGTTCAGCATTCTCAAACACACCAGCCACGTCACGGTGATCGTTAGCGAGAAGTAGACTTTTCGCCGCGGGTTATGCGGCGGCGGGCGCTGTATTTTCAAGATAGTAGGGAGGGGTTCGCTGCATGGGGCAAAAGGTCCATCCTGTCGGGATGCGAATCGGTATCATTCGCGACTGGGAATCGAAATGGTATGCCAACAAGAAGGATTACCAGGGTCTGTTGCATGAAGATCTCAAGATTCGCCAGTTCGTCTTCAAACGGCTGAAGGATGCGGCGGTTTCGCGCGTGCAGATCGAGCGCGCGGCCAACCGGATCAACGTGACCGTGCATACGGCCAAACCCGGCATGGTCATCGGCAAGGGCGGTACGGAGGTCGACAATCTTCGCAACCAGCTTTCGACAATCACGGGCAAGCGCGTGCACATCAACATCGTCGAAATCAAACACGCCGACCTGGACGCCAAACTGGTTGCGGACAACGTCGCGCAGCAGCTGGAACGCAGGGTCGCGTTCCGAAGGGCGATGCGCCAGGCGATGCAGCGGACGCTTCGCGCCGGCGCAAAAGGGATCAAAGTTCAGGTTTCCGGCCGCTTGGGCGGAGCGGATATCGCCCGTACGGAAGGCTATGCGGAAGGCACCGTGCCGCTGCACACGCTGCGCGCGGACATTGACTACGCGCTGACGGAAGCGCACACGACCTACGGCAGGATCGGCGTGAAGGTCTGGATCTACCGCGGAGAGGTGTTGCCCACCAAAACGCGCAAAGAAACGGAGTAGCGGATACTGCGCGGGAGAACCGCGCGGCGTTGCCCGGTTGACGCACAGGGATGGAGGTAGACAGTCATGTTGATGCCGAAGCGCGTTTTGCACCGCAAGGAACACCGCGGACGCATGAAGGGCATGACCAAGGGCGGCGGTGAAGTCGCATTTGGCGAATTCGGATTGCAGGCGCTGGAACCTGCATGGATCACCAATCGCCAGATTGAGGCGGCCCGGATCGCCATGACACGGTACATCCGCCGTGGCGGAAAGGTCTGGATCAAGATTTTTCCCAGCAAACCGGTGACGGCCAAACCAGCCGAGACGAGGATGGGAAGCGGCAAAGGATCGCCGGAGAAGTGGGTGGCGGTCGTGAAGCCCGGGCGCGTTCTCTTCGAATTGGCGGGCGTGCCGGAGGAAGTGGCGCGGGAAGCGCTGCGCCTCGCCGCGCATAAGTTGCCGATCAAGACGAAGATCGTCACCAGGAGCGAGGCGGGAGTGGGAGGTGACCGGGGTGAAAGCGAAGGATCTTCGGACCAGGAGCGACAGTGAGCTGCTGAAGGAAGTGGACGCCCTGAAGGAAGAACTGTTCCACCTGCGCTTCCAGTTGGCCACGGGGCAGTTGGAGAATCCGATGCGCATCCGCGAGGTGCGCAAGGCGATCGCCAGGGCCAAGACCATTTTGCGGGAGCGGGAACTCGGGATTAGCTGAACGGGAGGTGGACGGAACCATGCAGGAAGGAACCATGCAGGAAGGAACCATGCAGGAAGTTCGCAGCGAGCGGAAGGTCCGCGTCGGCATGGTGGTCAGCGACAAGATGCAAAAGACCATCGTGGTGGCGGTGGAGACGACAAAACCGCATCCGCTTTACGGCAAACGTGTGAAGCATACGAAAAAATTCAAGGTGCACGACGAGCACAATGAGGCGAGAATCGGCGATACCGTGCGGATCATGGAAACGCGGCCGCTCAGCAAGGACAAATGCTGGCGCTTGCTTGAAATCACGCGGCGGGCCGATGTTCTCTAAATCCGGAGCCGACGAGGTTCCAGGTAGTTCCGGACGACGCCGATGGAAGTTCGTTCCGGTCACGATGCCGATGAAAGGAGGAGTGCACGGTGATTCAACCGCAGACGCGTCTTGTGGTGGCTGACAATTCCGGCGCGAAGGAAATCATGTGTTTCCGCGTGCTGGGGGGATCGAATCGCAAGACGGCAAGTATCGGCGATGTGATTGTGGCTTCTGTAAAAAACGCAACGCCCGGAGGCGTTGTCAAAAAAGGCGACGTGGTGCGCGCGGTGATCGTGCGCACGAAGCGCGCCGTCAGGCGTGCTGATGGTTCGTATATCCGGTTTGACGAGAATGCGGCGGT
>JAKACR010000168.1 GCA_021821225.1 Bacillota bacterium
CGTGAACTGCACCCGGACATAACGCGCGAGGTGATCGATCTCCGCTTTGAAGGTGCGCGCGGCCATGCTGTCCTGGTAGTCTGAGAAGCGGATGAAGTCCCTCCCCGCCAGGTGCCACGCCGTACGGTCCAGCGACGTATAAAAGCTGACGCTCGGAGGGAACTGGATGCCTGCGCGTAGGTTCTGAAAGAAGCGCAGTTCCACTGAACTGAGGTGATGCGCTGCTCCCAGGTCGACCGTGACGCTCCGGCCATACTGCCGGAGCAGTGCGATCCAGGCGGGGTCCTTCGCGTTGAGTGAGGCCGTTCGGCCAGCGGTGAGCTGTCCGCGGTCAGGATATTGCGATTGCTCGGTGGAGTGAAACATGGCGTCCGGCCATTGTGCGCCGATGGTATAGGGTCTTTGCAATGCCAGGTTTTTCATGCGCGGTGCGAACCAGCGTGTGCGCGCCGTGGTCACCATCCCCTTGGGAACATTGTACAGCGAAGGCATGCGCGCTGCGTGATAAGCTTCTGAGAGATGTCTGGTCTGTCGTTCGTGAAGGGCGGCAGAGCTAATATGCCACCTTACTCTTTCGGGAGCGCTATTTTTGTCGCCCGTTCTGTGATGGGCATCACGCGAACAGGGGCGATCAGCAGTATAATTTTTCTTGTCATCAAGCGATTACAGGCGTCAAACAGGACAATCAAGATTTTTTCTAGGGGGAAGCACGAGTGGAAAAGATCAGGAATGCCGGCCGTCCGGACCGCATCGCGCGTGTCATCGTCGGCGTCGTGCTGCTTGTCGCCGCGTTCTTCACGCCGCATGTCGTCGCGATCATTCTCGCCATCATCGGCGCCATATCGGTCATCACGGGGTTGACCGGGTTCTGCCTGATCTACCGCCTGTTCGGCATCAATACGTGCCGTGTCAAGTAGCGTGAACGGGTGTTTTTGTGCGCAAGCCGTCGTCAGTGTACGCAAGCTTCACTCCGCCCGTGGCGGACAATCCTATGAGGACCTAACATCGAATTATACTATACTTGTCCAATCCGTGCTGTGACTTCTGTCACACAAGCACGACTGTTTGGTTTGTATAATATTTCTCGCAGGCGCAAACGGTGTGAACCTATACCGGGGATCCCTCGCGGGTGGCGGCGGGAACGATTTGCCGTGAGGAGTATTTGGAGTGAGACAACCCACGACATTGCAGTTGGAAACGCTGTATCCCGGATATTTTGCCGTTGTCATGGCGACGGGGATCCTGTCCATCGCCATGGATTATGAGCATTGGCGCGCGCTGTCGCTGGGATTTTTCATAGCGGCCTGCGCGCTGTACCTCTCCCTGTTTTTCCTGTATGCGCTCCGGATCGTACGCTACCCCGGCCGGGTCAAGGACGACCTCTTCAATCCATTGCGCGTGTTCGGGTACTTCACTTTCGTCGCCGCCACCGACATCCTGGCGACCCGTCTTGGGCTGTACGGTCTGCTGTGGCCTGTCGTCGGACTGGGTCTTATCGCGTTTGCGGTGTGGTGCGGTTTGCTGTATTTCATTTTCGCCATGCTCATTTTTGAGAATGAACAGCCTGTGCAGGAATCGGTCAACGGCTCCTGGCTGATCGCCACGGTCGCGACGCAGTCGTTGTCCGTGGTGTCCGCAATCATCGCGATCCGCCTCCACTTTCTCGCTGAACCGCTGCTTTTCGCCGCATATGTCTTCTGGTCGTTCGGCATCCTGCTGTACCTGATTTTTATCGTGATGATCACTTATCGGTTCTTCTTTCGCGCGATTCACCGCGACGATCTCACGCCGCCTTACTGGATCAACATGGGCGCCATGGCGATCACGGCGGTGGCGGGCGCACGTCTCTCCAACCCAGGCGGTGCAACGCGCTTTCTCGCGACGGTGCATCCGTTTGTCGTGGCGTTCACCGTGACCATGTGGGCGTGGGGTTCATGGTGGATTCCCCTCTTGCTGATCATGGGTGTCTGGAAGTACCGCGCGATCAGGAATTTCAAACCGTATGACCCCGGTTTCTGGAGTATCATTTTCCCGCTTGGAATGTACGCGGCGTCGCTGGACCTGATGAGCGGATTGCCCGGTCTTGGTTTTCTCGCGCACGCGGTCGGCGCGTTTCTTGTTGTCGCGATCGTCTGCTGGTGCCTGGTGGTCGCGGGTTGGATAGTGACCGATTTTCCGTGGCGCAAAGAGGCGTGATCCTGGAATAATCCAATCGGGGGGGTGGTGCGATGTCCGGTCCGGCGCTGACGCAGTTTGATTCTCACCATGCCATCCATCAGGCCGCGTTTGCCGAAGCGGAAAGGCTGACTTACCTGCTGCGCAAAATGGTCGGTGAAGAGTCCGAACGCGAGGCCGCAGAGGTGGCTGATATCCTGGTGGAACACTGGGAGACGCGCACGCTTCGCCACGCGGAGGCAGAGGAAGAAGGACTCTACCGGGACGTTGTCCACGCGCGGCCGGATCGCGCGCAGTTTGTGGAGAGGCTGCAGCGCGATCACGATCTGTTGCGCCAACTGCTGCTGGAAATCCGGCAGATCCTGGCGCATGACGGCTGGCGGCACGGCGTGGCGGAGCGTTTCGAGGCGATGCTGCTTTTAAACGGCATTCACAGCCGCGACGAGGAGGCGTTCCTGTTTCCCAGCGCTATGCCAGTGAAGCTTGGACGGTGAAGCTTGGTCCGTGAACCATGGCCTGCGAGTCCTGTGCCGCGTGTCTCGTGATGTCGGAATATCCAGTGTTGGTGTACAACGGGAAGGGGAACTCACATGACAGAAAACGACAGGGTGGCGGAGGATCGCAATGAGCGCGCGGCGCAACTCGACCGGGAGGATCTGCTCGCCGTACTGGAGATGCGGTTTGGCGCGGTGCCGCCGGACATTTTGCGGCGACTCGGCGAACTGCGGGAATCCGATCTGTTGCAGCGGTTGATCCTGGTCGCGGCGAACGTTCCGGATTGGCATACCTTTCTGAACGAACTGGGGGCGCAGGGGGAATCGTTCCGGCTCGTGGGAGAAGATTTTAACCCATTGGCGCGGGGAACTGGAGGGGCGGTCCGGTGAGCGAACAGATCCCCTATTGGAAGCGCATCTTGTTTTTGCGGCCCGGTTCACGCATGAACAACGACTGGACGGAACTCAGCCGGCGGCCGCGGAACTGGGAAAACATGTACCGCGCACGCTGGCAGCACGACAAGGTGGTGCGCTCGACGCACGGCGTCAACTGCACCGGGTCGTGCAGTTGGCAGGTGTATGTGAAAGACGGCATCATCACGTGGGAGACACAACAGGTAGACTACCCGTCGCTCGGACGGGACGTTCCGGAATACGAACCGCGGGGATGCCCGCGCGGCGCAAGTTTTTCCTGGTATACGTACAGCCCGTTGCGCGTCAAATACCCCTATATACGCAAGGAATTGCTCGCGCGGTGGAGAGAGGAGCGCAACGCGGCCGATCCCGTCGCCGCCTGGGAGGGGATCGCCGCCGACCCGCACAAGCGCGACGAATATGTCAGTGCTCGCGGCAAAGGAGGCTTCGTGCGCGCGTCGTGGGACGAAGTGGGCGAACTGATCGCCGCTTCGATGATTTACACTATCAAACGCTACGGCCCGGACCGGATCGCCGGGTTCAGTCCTATTCCCGCCATGTCGCAGGTCAGCTATGCGGCCGGTTCGCGCTTTCTTTCACTGATCGGCGGTTCGGTCCTGAGTTTTTACGACTGGTATGCGGATTTGCCGCCAGCGTCGCCGCAGATCTGGGGAGAACAGACGGACGTTCCGGAGAGTGCCGACTGGTACAACGCCAAATATTTTATCATCTGGGGCACAAATCTGCCGATGACCCGCACGCCGGACGCTCATTTTATGGTGGAAGCACGCTATAACGGCACAAAAGTGGTTGGCGTCAGTCCCGACTATGCGGAGTATATCAAATTTGCCGACCGCTGGCTGCCCGCCAGGGCGGGCACCGACGCCGCCCTGGCCATGGCGATGACGCATGTGATACTGAAGGAGTTTTATGTAGAACGGCAGACGCCGTATTTTCTGGATTATGTGAAACGGTTTACCGATCTGCCGTTTCTGGTGACGTTGCGCGAGGTTGACGGGGTCTGGCGGATGGACCGTCTGCTGACGGCGAGCGATCTCGGCGTCGCCGAGCAGCGCGCCGAGTGGAAGCCGGTCTTGTGGGACGAACGACTGGACGCTCCCGCCGCCCCGGTGGGCAGCATCGGCTATCGCTGGGACCAATCGGGCAAGTGGAACTTGAAACTGGAGAACGCGGCCGGCGATCGCCTGCATCCCGCGCTCAGTCTGCTGGATGAAAATGGCGAAGCGGCCGCGGCGGTGGAAGTCGAGTTTCCGCATTTTGCGGATGAACATTCCGCCGCACTGCTTGTGCGGCGCGGCGTGCCCATAAAGCGCATTCGGGTCGCGGATGGCGGGACGGTCCTGGTCACGACGGTCTATGACCTTCTGCTGGCTCACTGCGGCGTGAAGCGCAATCTGCCCGGCGACTACCCCGCAGATTACGACGACCCGAAACCGTGTACGCCTGCGTGGCAGGAAGCGATCACCGGCGTTGCGCGCGCAGACGCGATCCGGGTGGCGCGCGAGTTTGCCGACAACGCCGCGCGCACGCAAGGCAAGTCGATGATCGCTCTTGGAGCGGGCACCAACCACTGGTACCACAGCGACCTCATCTACCGCAGCATCATCAATCTCGTGCTGCTCACCGGGTCGCAGGGCGTCAACGGCGGCGGCTGGGCGCACTATGTGGGGCAGGAGAAGGTACGGCCCCTGGAAGGATGGGCGACGGTCGCGTTTGCGCTGGACTGGACCCGGCCTGCGCGCCAGATGCAGGGCACCATGTTTTTCTACTTTGTGACGGACCAGTACCGTTATGAGGAATTGGATGCGAATACGATCGGCACGCCTTACGGGACGCGCTTTCAGTCCATGCACCCGGCGGATATGGCCGCCTTGTCCGTCCGGCTCGGCTGGCAGCCGTCCTACCCGCAGTTTAAGCAGAATCCGCTGGATCTGGTCGACGAGGCGCGCCGGCGCGGCGCGGCGAACGACGGCGAGGTGGCGGCGGACATCGCCGCGCGCGTGGTGAAGGGCGAGGTGCGGTTCGCGGTGGAGGAGCCGGACCACCCGCAGAACTTTCCGCGCGTATTTTTTGTCTGGCGTTCGAATCTGCTCGGTTCAAGCGGGAAAGGGCACGAGTACTTTATCAAGCACATGGTCGGAAGCGCGGGGCACGTGCTGGCCAGCGAGAAGTCGTCATGGCAGCCGGAGACGATCGATGTCCCGGCGGAAGCGCCGATCGGCAAGGTGGATCTGCTCGTTGATCTCGATTTCCGGATGACTTCGACCGGCCTTTATTCAGACATTGTTCTTCCCGCGGCGACGTGGTACGAGAAACACGATCTATCGACGACGGACATGCACCCGTACGTCCATCCGTTCAATCCCGCCATCTCTTCGCCCTGGGAAACGAAGAGCGACTGGGACAGCTTCCGCTTTCTTGCCGAAGCGTTCGCGCGTTTGGCCAAGGACCACCTTCCCGCACGCGACGATCTTGTCATGACGCCGCTCGGCCATGATTCGGGCGGGGAGGTCGCCCAGCCGTTCGGGCGGGTGAAAGACTGGCGCAAAGGCGAGTGCCAGGCGGTGCCGGGCGTAACGATGCCGTCATTCACCGTGGTGCGACGGGATTATCCCCATATCGACCAGCAGTTTGTGACGCTCGGCCCGCTCGCCGAAAAATCCATCGCGGCAAAAGGCATCGCCATTTCCGGTGAAAAGGCGTACGCGGAATTGCGCAACCGGGTGGGAACCCACGCGGCGCCCGGCGTCGGTTTCGGGCGTCCCGTCCTGACCGAGGCGCGGCATGTGGTTGAGGCGATCATGACACTGTCCGGCGCGACCAACGGCGAACGGGCCTACGAAGAATGGGGCGCGCTGGAACGGTTGACCGGGCTGTCGCTGACACAGCACGCGGAGCATCACCGCTCCGTGGCGCACACACTGCAGACGATCACGGCGCAGCCGCAATTCACGCTGTCGACGCCGGTGTGGAGCGGGATCGAGAGTGCCGACAGGCGGTATTCCCCGTTTACGGCGAACGTCGAGTACGGTATTCCCTGGCATACGCTGACAGGCCGTCAGAGCTTTTACCTCGATCACGAAGTCATGCTCGAATTTGGCGAGGGTCTGCCTGTTTATCGTCCGCCCTTGGCGCAAAACCCGTTCCGTTCCGC
>JAKACR010000169.1 GCA_021821225.1 Bacillota bacterium
GTTTCCTTCCGAACGCCTTCTGGGGAACTTCACGGCGATCCTTGACGCACTGCAAAAAGCGAAGCCCGCCGCGGCGAAGGGCCAGTACATCCGTCATGTGTCCTTCAGTTCGACGATGGGTCCGGGCGTGCCGCTGAACTTGCAGCGCCTGTCGACGAGTTCGTCGGCAGAGTAATTCCAGCCGCGCTTCTGGGCAGGCGGCGCTTCTGGGCAGCAGGCGGCGCCTTTGGGCATTGCATGTCTTCTGAAATTCTGCTATAGTCAGCGGCATGTGTCTTGGACTGCAGACAGCGGGCGCCGCCTGGGGAAACCGAAATTTGGTTTATCGCAACTCCCATGGCTGCTTAATGATTGGCCCGCCGAGGTCGTCGGATTATCGGGTTGTGGCGTTGCTTTTCGCCTGCAGACGGAGAGCGCGCTGTCCTCCTCCGTCCGCGATCTGCGGCGGAGGTTGGTTTATTTTGCTGGGATGAGGAGGTGTTGCAGTGGGCAATCGAGAGGCGAAAATGGCCGTGGTGGCGGAGATCTCTGATAAACTGGCGCGCAGCAAGAGCACGATCGTCACCGATTACCGCGGACTGACGGTCGCCGAGATTACGGATTTGCGCAAGTCCCTGCGTGAGGCGGGTGTGGAGTTCCGCGTGCTGAAAAATACGCTCGCGAGCCGCGCGGCGGCGGAATCTAACGCGTCGGCGCTTGATGCGTATCTGACAGGGCCGACGGCAATCGCATTCGGTTACGATGATCCGGTCGTGCCGGCGAAGCTGTTGAACACGTTCGCCACGGCGCACAAGGCGCTGGAGATCAAAGGCGGGCTGGTGGAAGGCCGCCTTGTGGACGCCGCGGGTGTCGAGGAACTGGCGTCCCTGTCGTCGCGCGAGGGCATGCTGTCCCTGTTGCTGAGTGTTCTTCAGGCGCCATTGCGCAATTTCGCGTACGCGGTCAAGCAGGTAGCGGAACAGCAGGATACGGCGCAAGGCTGAGAGGGGCGTCCTGTCGACGCGGCAGGATGCGCGGTCCGGCGTGCAGTATCTCGCCGGGTTCATAGAGTTCATAACGGGAGGGTCCACGGTTGACGAGTGAACAGATTCTTGAGGCGATCAAGGGCATGACGGTCCTTGAATTGAATGATCTGGTGAAAGCCATCGAAACGGAATTTGGCGTGACGGCGGCGGCGCCGGTTGCCGCGGCGGGCGGCGCGGGAGCGGCGGCGCCTGCGGAGGTCGAGCAGACGGAATTCGATGTCATCCTGACGGAAGCGGGGCCATCCAAGATCAACGTGATCAAGGCGGTGCGCGAAGTGACGGGGCTGGGACTGAAGGAAGCCAAGGAACTGGTCGACAATGTGCCCAAACCGCTGAAAGAGAAGGTTGCGCGGGAAGAGGCCGAGGCTGTGAAGGCGAAGATCACCGAACAGGGCGGCGGCGTCGAGATCAAGTGACACGCGACGGTCTGCAGGTTTGCCGGGTCGTCGTCATCCCCCTTGCTCGTCGCGAGTTCCGCGAAGCGGTGTCTGAGCAGGAGCAAAGGGGATGACGACGGCTGGTAGAGGACATTTCAAGACGAACGAAAGGAGCGGAGCGTCTGACAGGCCGCTCCTTTCGCGTCCGCGGCGGTGATCTTGTGATGGTGGAACACTACTACGCGGATCATCCTTCTGTCTCGTCCGATCCGCGCGAGATCGAGGCCGTGGTGCGCGGGCGCGCGCTTTGTCTCACGGTTGACAGAGGCGTATTCAGTCGGCGCGGCATCGATCGCGGTTCCCTTCTGCTGGCGGAATCTGTCGCGGCAGAACCGGATGGGTGTTTGCTGGACCTGGGGTGCGGCTATGGCGTTGTCGGCATTGCTCTGGCTTTGGCCGTGCCGCGGCTGCGCGTTTTTGCGTCCGACATCAATCGGCGGGCGGTCGATCTCGCGCAGATCAATATCGCCGCCAACGGTTTGGCGGATCGCGCAACAGTCGTGCGCGCGGATGGAGCGCTCGGCGTTGCGCCGGGGATCCAATTTGACGCGGTCGCGCTGAACCCGCCCATTCGCGCGGGGAAAACCGTTGTGTGGCGGCTTTACGAGGAAGCGGCCGTCCGGCTTGCGCCGCGCGGATGCCTGTGGGTCGTGATCCAGAAGAAGCAGGGCGCTGATTCGACGCTGCGCAAGCTGGGCGAGTTGTTTGGCCGGGTGGATATCGTGCGCAGGGACGCTGGCTATCGCGTGTTGCGTGCGTGCGCGGTGAAAGGCGATCATGACGGCGACGCGCGTCCCTAAACCAGAATGAAAATTTGTTATTGACATAGTGTGGCGGATGTGCTATTGTGGAAAAATGCGAAAATGGTATGGGTGGAGTATGCCTATACGAATATTTTTCGCTTTTTGTGGCAATAGAAGAATATTGCGCATCTTTTGGCCAAAACGAGGGAGACCGGTATTCACGCCGCCGCCATCCGGACGAAACGGTGATGGATGTGTCGTGAATGTCGTTGCGGTGGCCGGCATGGGTTTTTCGTCCAGAAAGAGAATCCGGCTTGATCCGCGCGTCTTTCTTTTGTTTTTGCGGTAGTCCAAGGACTTGGTTTGAGGGGTGACCGATTTGCACGGACACGATGTAAGGTACGGACGCCGTGTGCGCCGGACGTACTCCCGGGTTCAGGAGGTGCTCAATCTTCCGAATCTGATTGAGATCCAGCAGAGGTCGTACGAATGGTTTCTCCGCGAAGGACTCAAAGAGATGTTTGACGACATCTCCCCCATCCAGGACTTCACGGGCAACCTGGTCCTCGAATTTATCGATTACAGTCTGGGCGATCCCAAATACTGCGTCGACGAGTCCAAGGAACGCGATGTGACGTACGCCGCTCCGCTTCGCGTGAAAGTGCGCCTTTACAACAAAGAGACGGGTGAAGTGAAGGAACAGGAAGTCTTCATGGGCGATTTCCCGCTCATGACCGAGACGGGGACATTCATCATCAACGGCGCTGAACGCGTGATCGTCAGCCAGTTGGTGCGGTCGCCCAGCGTGTATTTTAATGCGAAAGTCGATAAAAACGGCAAGCGGATGTTCAGTGCGACAGTGATACCCAACCGCGGGGCGTGGTTGGAACTTGAGACGGACGCGAAAGACATTATATACGTGCGCATCGACCGTACGCGCAAGATTCCCGTGACGGTCCTGCTGCGCGCGCTCGGGTTTTCCAGCGATGCGGAGATCCTCTCCCTGCTCGGCGAGGACGACTATCTGCGCAATACGCTGGAGAAAGACAATACGGAATCCACGGAACGCGCGCTGATCGAAATCTACGAGCGCCTGCGGCCGGGTGAGCCGCCGACTCTGGACAATGCGCGCAATCTGCTGTCCTCGCGCTTTTTCGATCCGAAGCGGTACGACCTCGCGAGCGTCGGCCGCTACAAGATCAACAAGAAACTGCATTTGAAAAACCGGTTGCTCAACCAGCGTCTCGCGGAAACGCTCATCGACCAGGAGACGGGCGAAGTGATCGCGGAAGTGGGGCAGTTGATCGACCGCCGGCTGCTTGACAAGCTGTTGCCGCACCTGGAGAATGGGCTGAACCTGCGACAGTACCACACGCAAAACGGGCTTTCGGACGACGCGCAGATGGCCGTCCAGGAGATCCTCATTTTCAGCCAGGTCGAGGACGGCAAGCCGATCAAGGTCATCGGCAACGGCACGATAGACAAGCATGTCAAGCACATCGTCCCGGCCGACATCATCGCGTCCATCAGTTATTTCATGGATCTGCTGCACGGCGTCGGTTCGACCGACGATATCGACCACCTGGGCAATCGCAGGCTCCGCTCGGTGGGCGAACTCTTGCAAAACCAGTTCCGGATCGGTTTGTCGCGCATGGAGCGGGTGGTGCGCGAGCGCATGTCCATCCAGGACGCCAACGCGATCACTCCGCAGGCGCTGATCAACATCCGGCCTGTCATCGCAGCCATCAAGGAGTTTTTCGGATCGAGTCAGCTTTCCCAGTTCATGGACCAGACCAATCCGCTCGCCGAACTGACGCACAAGCGCCGACTGTCGGCGCTTGGCCCCGGCGGCCTGACCAGGGAGCGCGCCGGATTCGAGGTGCGGGATGTGCATCCATCCCACTATGGCCGCATGTGTCCGATCGAGACGCCGGAAGGTCCGAATATCGGCTTGATCAACAGCCTTTCCACCTATGCGCGCATCAATGAGTACGGATTTATCGAAACGCCGTACAGGCGGGTCGATCCGGATTCGGGCGTCGTGACGGATCACATCGACTACCTGACGGCCGACGAGGAAGATGGGTACATCGTCGGGCAGGCGGTCGCGAAACTGACGCCGGAAGGCCAGTTGCTGGATACGGAACAGATCGTGCGCTACAAGGGCGACATCCTCACCATGCCGCGCGAACGCGTGGATTACGTGGACGTTTCTCCGAAACAGGTGGTGTCGGTTGCCACCGCGCTCATCCCGTTTCTGGAAAACGACGACGCCAACCGGGCGCTGATGGGCTCGAACATGCAGCGCCAGGCGGTTCCCCTGCTGGTGACCGAGGCGCCGTTTGTCGGGACGGGGATGGAGCACAAGGCGGCCAAGGACTCCGGCGTGGCGGTGGTGGTGCGCCGCGGCGGAATCATCGAGCGGGTGACGGCCAATGAGATTCAGGTGCGCGTGCGCCAGTTGGTGGACGGCCAATGGGTGACGGGCGGACTGGACCGGTACAAATTGCAGAAATTCATGCGCTCGAACCAGGGCACATGCATCAACCAGCGGCCGCTGGCCCGCATCGGGGACGAGGTCGAGGCCGGGGACATCATCGCGGACGGCCCCGCGACAGAACAGGGGGAACTGGCCCTGGGAAGGAATGTCCTGGTCGCGTTCATGACGTGGGAGGGTTATAACTACGAAGACGCCATCCTGCTGAGCGAGCAGATGGTCAAAGAGGATGTCTACACATCAATCCACATTGAGGAGTACGAGTGCGAGGCGCGCGACACCAAGCTCGGGCCCGAGGAGATCACGCGCGATATTCCGAACGTGGGCGAGGATGCGTTGCGCAATCTTGACGAGCGGGGCATCATCCGCATCGGCGCGGAGATCTTCGCGAACGACATTCTCGTCGGCAGAGTGACGCCAAAGGGCGTGACGGAACTCACGGCCGAGGAGCGCCTGCTGCACGCCATCTTCGGCGAGAAGGCGCGCGAGGTGCGCGACACGTCCCAGCGCGTGCCGAACGGCGGGGCCGGCATCGTCGTCGACGTCAAGGTGTTCACCCGCGAGAACGGCGATGAACTGCCGCCTGGGGTCAATCAGTTGGTGCGCGTGTACATCGCGCAGAAACGGAAGATCTCCGAAGGCGACAAGATGGCTGGCCGCCACGGCAACAAGGGTGTGGTCGCGCGCATCATGCCGATTGAAGACATGCCGTTTCTTCCGGACGGGACACCTGTGCAGATTGTGCTCAATCCACTCGGCGTCCCTTCGCGCATGAACATCGGGCAGGTGCTGGAAACCCACCTGGGCATGGCGGCGCACGCGCTCGGCATCCATATTGCGACGCCCGTATTTGACGGGGCGCATGAACTGGATGTGTTTGACGCGCTTGAAGAGAGCGGGCTTGACCGCGACGGCAAGACCGCGCTGTACGACGGCCGGACAGGCGAACCGTTTGACGGGCGGGTCACTGTGGGGTACGTCTATATGCTGAAATTGCACCATCTCGTGGACGACAAGATTCACGCCCGTTCGACCGGGCCGTACTCGCTCGTCACCCAACAGCCCCTGGGCGGAAAGGCGCAGTTCGGCGGCCAGCGCTTCGGCGAGATGGAGGTGTGGGCCCTGGAGGCGTACGGCGCGGCCTATACCCTGCAGGAGATTCTCACCGTGAAATCGGACGATGTGGTCGGGCGCGTCAAGACGTACGAGGCGATCGTAAAAGGGGAGAATGTACCGGAGCCGGGCGTTCCCGAATCCTTCAAGGTGCTGATCAAGGAATTGCAGAGCCTGGCGCTCGACGTCAAGATCCTTTCCGGAGATGAGCAGGAAATCGCGATGCGCGAGGCGGACGATGAGGACGATGCGGCAGAAAAGCTCAACTTCAGTCTGGAGATGCGCGAGGTGGGAGACGACTGACCCGCAGCGGCACCATGCAATGATCGTCTAGGAGGGACCACCAGTGCTCGACGTGAACAACTTTGAGTTTATGAAGATCGGCCTTGCCTCCCCGGACAAAATCCGTTCGTGGTCGCATGGAGAGGT
>JAKACR010000170.1 GCA_021821225.1 Bacillota bacterium
GGAACGGGTGCGCCTGGTCAACTCCGGCATGGAGGCGACGATGAGCGCCATCCGGGTGGCGCGCGGGTTCACGGGAAGAGCGAAGATCGTGAAGTTCACGGGGTGTTACCACGGCAGTGTGGACAGCCTGTTGATCCGGGCGGGGTCCGGCGTGGCAACGCTCAGCCTGCCCGATTCTCCCGGGGTGCCGCAGGCTTTGGCGGACCTGACGGTCGCCCTGCCGTACAACGACATTGAGGCGGTGCGGTCGCTGTTCGCGCGCTCCGGCGAGGAGATCGCGGCGGTGATCGTCGAACCGGTCGCCGGCAACATGGGGCTTGTCCTGCCCGCCGGTGGATTTCTTGAAGCGTTGCGGGAATTGACGCGCGCGCATGGCGCGTTGCTCATTTTTGACGAGGTGATGACGGGGTTTCGCGTGAGTTTTGGCGGAGCCCAGGGCCTCTTTGGCATTCAACCGGATCTCACGACACTCGGAAAGGTGATCGGCGGCGGGCTTCCTGTCGGGGCGTACGGCGGCAGGCGGGACATCATGGAGCGCGTGGCGCCGCTTGGGCCGATTTATCAGGCGGGGACCCTGTCCGGCAATCCGCTCGCCATGGCCGCCGGGCTTGCGACGGTCCGCCTGCTCCAGGCGCCGGGCGTGTACGAGCGACTGGAAGCCGTGTCGCGAAGGTTGGCCGAAGGGATTGCGCAGGCCGGCGAGCGCGCCGGAGTGCCCGTGCAAAGCGCGCATGTGGGGGCCATGTTCGGCGCTTTTTTCACCGAACACAAGGTGGTTGACTACGAATCGGCCGGGCGATCGGACGCCGCACTGTACGCCAGGTATTTCCACGCCATGCTGGAGCGGGGGATCTTCCTGGCGCCTTCTCATCTTGAGTCCGGTTTTGTGTCGACCGTTCACTCCGATCTGGATATCGACAGGACAGTGGAGGAGATGGAACGCGCACTGGAGGAAGCTGTCTCGCGCCGCTGAGCAGCCTGCTGTACGGACTTGATCCCATGTCCCATTGGAGGGCGATGCAGCGATGCGGACAAACAGCAGCGGCCGAAAGTATTCCATTGACGGATTTTCCTTCCCTATCTTATAATCATTTAAGAGCCTGTTCAAAAAGAGGGCAGGTAAGACCCACGCAGTGCAAGAAAGCAGCCAGAAATGCGGACCGAGCGTACGTTTTCGGGTACGTGAGGGGGCATTTCTGGCGATGACGCGGCAATGCGCCGGGGAGTTCTGCCCCTTTTTGAACAACCTCTTTCAGATGTATGGCACTGTATGCGGCGTATTTCGCGCATCCGGTATTCGATCAGGGCAAACCCCGGGCAACCGGGGGACGCAAAGCCATGGGTCCTCAGAGATGGGATCAAGTGCGACACGTTCCTGCAGAGCGGGTCGAATCCCATTCCCTCAAGCGGTCGTTGACCGCCGGGATCGCCAGGCTGCCGAGGCCGAGACAGCGGTGGACCACCCGTCTCACACATTCCAGGGCGCAGGGTTGGTATGCGCCGTTGGCGGTTGCGGAGATGCCGTGGTTTGCCGGTCGTGAACACCCCCTCGGAAGCGTGGCGGGGTGTTTTTTTGCGTGGGGGAAAAGGCCACCGGCGCGCTCTCGGTTGAATGAAAATACGCTGGACCATGCGGGAGACATGCGGTCACGGGGGGCGGGGCGGATGGATGCGGATCTGGCCATCGAGATCATTGAGGAAGAACGGCGGCGCCTGGCGCGCGACATCCACGATGGGCCGGCGCAACTGCTCACGAATCTGACCATGCGCCTGGAGGTCGTGAAGGAGATGATCAGGCGCAATCCGCAGTCGGCCCTGCCGGAAATTCAGCGCGTACAGGATCTGATGCGCGCGTCGGTCGGAGAGATCAGGCGGATGATCTACGATCTGCGGCCGGTCGAGATGGCCGAGGGCGGCTTGAACGAAGCGCTGCGGACGTACGCCGAACGGTGCCAGTACCTGCTGCGCGTGCCCATTTACGTCACCCTGTGTGCGGAACTTCCTGCTTTGCCGGATGCGCTCTCCATCGGGGTGTTTCGCGTTGTCCAGGAGTGCGTGACCAACAGCCTCAAGCATGCGCGCGCGGAGCGGATCGATGTGGAACTGTGCGCGCGCGAGGGAGAATTGACGGTCATCGTGCGGGATGACGGCGTGGGTTTCGAACCGGACGCGGGTGTGCGGCGCGGCGGGAGTTTCGGCCTGCTGGGGATGCGGGAACGCGCGCGGATGATCGGGGCAAAGATCGATGTGGACTCGAAGCCCGGACAGGGGACGGCGGTGACGCTGCGCATTGCAGTCGGTGCGGCGGCGACGGGCGGCAAGACGGGGTCATGACGGCCATGCCGGCTGGAATGTCCGCTTTGCGGATATGCAGCGTCGGCGGCGTCACACAGATAGAGGAGGCTGTATCGGATGGGAACGCGCGCAAGACTGTTCCTGGCGGACGATCAATCGCTTTTTTTAAGCGGACTGGAGGCGTTGCTTTCGACATTCGGGGAGTATGAGATCGCGGGCAAGGCGCGGACGGGGTCGGATGTGCTGGCGATTGTCCCCGGATTGGCGCTGGACGCGATCCTGCTTGATATCGGGCTGCCCGACCGTTCCGGCGTCGATGTGGCGGGCGAGTTGCGCGCCATGGGAGTGACGGCGCCCATCCTGATCGTCAGCAATTACGATTCGAGGCACTGTGTGGTAACGGCGGTCAAGGCGCATGTGCAGGGCTATCTGCTGAAAGACGCGGACGCCGAAACGCTGCGCCGCGCCATCGCCGCCATTCTTGCCGGCAAACGGTTCATCGACGACCGCTTGCTCGGATTTCTGCTGGACGAGCTGCAGGGTGTCGATGAAGACGCCCCGAGCGGGACATCTGTCGCGGGATCCTTCGCGGCGGAGCATGCGGGTGGAGCGTACGGGCTGACGCCGCGTGAACTGGACGTGTTGCGCCTGATGGCGACCGGGCTGTCCAACAACGAAATTGCGCGGGCGCTCTACCTGTCGCCCAAGACGGCACGCAATCATACGACCAATATCTTTCAAAAAATGGGTGTTTCGGACCGGACGAAAGCGGTCGTGATCGCATTGGCGCAAAATATGGTACAGACGGACGGGGCGGGCCTGCGGCCGGTGGGTGGGAGTCCCGGCCGCTTCATGAAACTGTCCTGATGGGATAACCGTCCCGATGAGATGCAGGACGATGGGACTATTGTCCTGGGGAGGCGTCCGCGAAGTTGGGACTGGCGTCTCTGCCGCGCTCTGCACGCATGACTTATGCTGTTGCCAACGCGATGGCGCAAGGCGCCGGCGCCCCCTTCGCAGGAGATGTGGCGGGCGGGGTGCGAGGGAAAGGGTGGCGAGGCGGATGGGCCGCATATATGAATGGTGCGTAACATCGTATATTCGACTGGCGGAAGTGGGACAGAAGCTGCGCCGGCTTGGCCGGGACGAGGAAGGCCAGGGGCTGGTGGAGTACGGGCTGATCATCGCCTTGGTGGCTCTTGTTGTAATTGGAGCGGTTTTACTGTTGGGTAAAGAGTTAAATAATATTTTTGGAACAATAACTACAGGAATTCAAAATAATGGAGGAAGCACGACCAGTGGCGGTTGACAGGCGCGCTGTGCGGCCGGAGGCGAGCCGACGCTCATCTCCGGCCGTTTGCATATCTGAGTTTGTGTGATATGGGAAATATTGTGCGGCCGCTCTGCGCTGCGGGAGGTGTGCGCGGTGGACCTGAACTGGGCCGTTGCGCTGTGTTGCGCGACTGGCGCCGTGGTGTCCGATATCCAGGAACGGAAAATCTCCAATCGTTGGCTGGCTGTGTGCGCCGTGGCGGCGTTCACCGTCCAGGCGGCACAGGGTGCGTACCTGTCGGCCGCGATTGGCGGCCTGGTCGGCGGTCTGGCTCTGACCGTGCCTTTTTGGCTGGGCGGCATCGGCGCGGGAGATGTCAAGCTGCTGGCCGTGGTGGGGATGGTCCTTGGCTTTCCCGGCATTGTGGCGGTCCTGCTGTGCACGGCGGTCGCAGGCGGGGTACTGGCCGTGCTCGTGCGCTACGATGTCGGCCGGGCGCGGCAGTGGCTCGGCACGCCGTGGCGCGTCACCCTTCGGCGCGCCGCGCACTGTTCCGGGCGAGGAATGTACGCTGCGGCGGCGCAACCTGTCGGACCGCCCGCCGCAGTGCCGGTTGACGCAGCACAGGCTGCCACAGCGCTGTCTGACGCAGTTCCGCCCGCCACGGCGCTGTCTGCCATCGTGCCGGCTGACGCAGCGCCAGCTGCCGCGCGGCCCGTCTGCGCATCTGCGGTCGCGCCTGTGTCGCTGCCTTACGCGTTGGCTGTCTGGCTCGGCCTTGGCGGTGTGTTCGCACTGCGCCTGGCGGTGGGAGCGTGAAACGGCTCGCGCGCCTGGGCGGTACGGACGGCCAGGCGCTGGTGGAGTTTGCGCTGGTTCTGCCTTTGCTGTTGCTGGTCTTATTTGGTGTCATCGAGTTCGGCATGCTGTTTTTTACGACGCTCACGCTCAATGAGGCGGCGCGCGACGCCGCGCGCTATGCGAGTGTCGGCGCGAGCGACGCCCAGATCGTGCAGGTGGTGCAGCAGGATTGCGCCACCCTGGACACCGCGGAACTGACGGTCCTGGTCAGTCCGCCCGCCGGGTCCCAGGTGACCGGCGATCCTGTGACCGTGACGGTGGAGTACCCCGTCACGCTTTTTCCGTCGATTTCCGGGCTTCCCAGCGGAACGCTCCTGCTCAAAGCCCGGATCACGATGCGCATGGAGTGAGAAGAGTGCAACGATACAGCGATGAATCGGGACGATACAGAGATGAATCGGGCAACGTGGCGCTCATTGTCGCGTTTGCGCTGGTGGTTCTGATGGGCATGCTCGCGCTGGTGGCGGATCTGGGCGATGTCTATCTGGCGCGGGAACGCGACTTGAATGCGCTGGACGCGGGGGCGCTGGCGGGCGTCGCTCAAATCTTCGCGGGGACGGCGGCCGTGACCCAGGCGGCGCAGCAGTACGTCGCGCAAAACGGCGGCACGGTCGACCGCATCGTCGTCAATCCGTCCGCCAATACGGTGGACCTGTACAGCACGCAGACGGTGTCGCTGCACTTTGCTGAAGTGTTCGGCCAATCGTCCGCCACCTTCACCGTGCACTCGCAGGCGGAGGCGGGAACGCTGGTCGCGGGCGACGGCTTCGCGCCATTGGCCGTCGTCCGGCAGCCGTTTGTCTTCGGTCAGACGTACCAGCTCACCACAGGGCCAGGGGAAGGGTCGGACGGGAACTACGGCCTGCTCCAACTGGGCGCTCCCGGCGCCGCGCAGTTGGAGCAGAATCTCCTGTACGGCTATTCCGGGACACTGTCTGTGGGCGGGCAGGTTCCCACCGAGACGGGCATCGCGGCCGGCGCCGTGCGCGACGCGCTCGGCCAGCGGCTGCAGGAGGGGTCCGCGTGCACATTTGCCACGGCGACGGAGAACTGTCCGCGAGTCCTGCTGCTGCCCGTGATCAACGCGCTGCCGGAAGACGGGAAAAAACTTGTGGCCATCGTGGGATTTGCCGCATTTTATCTGGACAGCCTGGGAGAAGCGGAGGGTCACACAGCGGTGTCGGGCCAATTCATGAAAATGATCGTGCCGGGCACGCTCGGCGCGGGGGAAAATTTTGGCCTGTACACGGTGCGGCTGTCGCAGTGAACCGGGCAGGACCAGGATGAAATCGCAGCGGGGGGATCGCGGATGGCGCGCAACAGGACGGTTTTGCTCATGGTGGCCGCGTCGATCGTCACGGGTGTGCTGGCGGCCGTGCTGGTCCGCAAAGAGATCAAGGGAATCGCCCTGCGGGATCAGGCGAGTCTAAAAGCGGTCGCCGTGGTGGTGGCCGCGCACCGCATTGCGGCGAACGCCGCGCTGACCCAGGCGGATGTGCGCCTGGCCATGGTTCCCCAGGGCGGGAGGACGGCGGCGGCGTATTCCTCCGTACGCGCGGTGCTCGGCCTGATCAGCAGACAGACGCTGTATCCCGGCGAGCAGTTGTTGCCCGGCATGCTCGTCACGGCGTCGTCGTCGCCGAACCTGACGGATCATGTCCCGCCCGGCATGCTTGCGATGAGCGTGCTGTACAACCCGGTCAGCCAGGCGGGAGGCGCGCTTTTGCCGGGGGACCGGG
>JAKACR010000171.1 GCA_021821225.1 Bacillota bacterium
ATAGCCTCAAACACGATATGTAGGATCGGGGCGCCTGCTGTGCGGACTTTATCACATGTCCCCTGGGAGAACAACATCGGCCATCAGCTAACCCGCGTCACTCCAGCACCTCCGCCGCCGTGACGCGGCGCTGGCCCGCCCTGCGCTCCGGGGCATCCTCGAAACGGGGCGCTGTTTCGCCGGCCGCCGCCATGCGCGCCGTAAGCCTGTTTCGCAGGTGCTCCACGACCGCCTTGTGCGATTCGTACCCAATCAGGTTGATCAATTCATACGGGTCCGCACGCAGGTCGTACAGGCAGTCGTCCCGATACACCGCCGATCCAGATTCGCTCCAGCCGTTTTTGTCCGGCGCCTTGACGGAGTATTTCCAACGCCGCGTGCGGACGCTGCGCCCCACCTGCGATTCGCTGATCTGGATGAACACCTCCTGCGGCCAGTCCGCTTCTCCGCCGCGCAGCAGCGGCATGGCCGACCGCCCCTGCATGACCGGCGGCACCGCGATCCCCGCGGCGTCCAGCAGTGTCGGCGGCAGATCAATCAGGCTCACCAGCCGGTCGACCCGCCCGCCGCCGTCAAATCCCGGACCGACGGCAGCCGCGGGCACGCGGATGGAACTGTCGTGGCAAGACCGTTTGTATTCGTCATTGCGCGTCTTGAAATGACACCCGTGATCGGACGCAAACAACACGATGGTGTCCCGCGCCATCTCCAGGCTCTTCAGAGCGTCCAACAGCCGGCCCAGCGCCTCGTCCAGCCGCTTGACCATGCCAAAATAGCCGGCCAGTTGCTGGTGCGCGTTTCCGACGAGCGCTCCCAGGTCCGGTGGGATATACCGGCCCTCATACCGCTTTGCGTACCCGTCGGGAGCGGGATAGTCGTCGCGGTGATTCTGGTGGTGCGGCTCCAGAAACGACAGAAACAGAAAGAACGGCTCGCCGTCACTCCGCTTGCTGTCGATGTAACGAATCGCCGCGTCCGTCAGCGCATCCACGCGATAACCGGGAAGCCGCACCGCATGGCCCTGTTCGTCAAACACCTCGGTGTGGTATGCGTCCGACGTGAATTCCAGGGCATTGGCGGCCAGCCAGTATCGGTATCCGCCGCGCCCGTCCAGACCGACCGGCTCCTGGTCGGCGAGGTGCCACTTTCCAATGTACGCCGTATCGTATCCCGCCGCTGAAAAATAGTGGGCCAGTGTTCTCGCGTCCCGTGGCAGCGGAATACCGTTGCGGTAGCACCCCGTATCCGTCGCGTACCGGCCGGTCTGCAGGCACGACCGTGCGGGACCGCACACGGGCTGGCAGGTGAACATGCGGGCAAAGTGCGTACCCTGCGCCGCCATGCGGTCAAAGTTGGGCGTGAGATCGAGCGGATTGCCGTGCACGCCGGTAGTATCCCAACGCTGCTGATCCGTGAAAAATACGATGACATTGGAAGATCCCGTTCCCCGCCGTTCCGTCATGCTGTATTCACTTCCCCGTCGCATATTGGTCTCACATCATCAAATAAATACTTGAATCTAAAAATTTACATTATCATGCGGATGTAGTCTCGGGCAACCCGAAGATCCTTCAGCGCCTCCTCCGCCTCGCACGGCGCCCTACGCTCACCCCTGACCGCCGCGATGAAATTCATGGCCTGCTGCATCATCGCGGAACGATTGATCAGCGCCGGATGAACGGTCTCCGCCCCTCCCCCTTCGTCCACGCACATCACGGCAACTTTGCCGGCCTCCTGCTGTGCGAGGGGCGCTGGCAGATCCACCTTTATGAATGCCCGCTCGAATCCGACGAGGACGGATTCATGCCACTCATGCGTCGTCCGGTACGGTTCCATCTCAATCGTCGCGCATATCCCGCCCGCGCTGATCCCCACCAGCAACACCTGCGACGGTTCCGCGTAAGTCACCCGGTAGTCGTCTCCCAACATAAAACGGACCATGTTGACCTGATGGATATAATAATTTACAAATACATCGTACGCCCGCGCCTGTTTCTCATCCATGTCCGCAGGTGCGGGCTCCCTTTGCGCGTCCGGGATGGGTTCCTCCGTCAGAATGGGCTTGTCCGCACCGTGCATCCAGTCTCCTGGGGGCATCGTGACGCGCACATAGCGCATCCGGCCGTATTCGCCCGAACTCTTCCATTTGTCCACCAGACTCTTCGCATACTCCACAGCCGGGTCCGAACGCTTGTGATACCCGACCATGTGCAACGTCCGCATCCTCCGGCCGATTTCCACCAAGCGTTCACCCGCCTCCACCGTCAAGCAGAGAGGCTTTTCGGTGAAAACCGGTATGCCAGCCAACAGGACATCGGGTACAATCAAACTGTGGCGGCGATACGGCTGGGGGGCCACGACCGCATCCATGGTCTCGCGGACAAGCAACTCTGCGTGATCCGGATACACCCTGGGGATGCCGTAGCGGGCGGCCACCAGACGGGCCTGCTCTGCTTTCGGTTCGGCCAATGCCACAATTTCGCACAGGCCCTGTTGCGCGAGCACCGCATAGTTGGACAGATGGGCCATCTGTCCCATACCACCGCCGCCCACAAACCCGATCCGCACTCTATCCATGCCGGACATCTCCCTACGCACCCAGATTTTCAAATAGATACAGCCCATCTTTGCCGGGGGCTACGATGTCCGGATACCCGTTCCCCGTGATATCCGCGACCCAGAAATAAATGCCGCACCCCGACGCCTGCCCGGCAGGTCCGTAATCGATCACATGCTTTTCGAAGCGTCCGTGTTCCATTTTGAAATAATAGAGACCGAGCGGGTCGTGCACTCCTGGATCGCCGTCGTTATGCGCCCGATAGCGCTTCCCCGTGATGAGTTCGAGCCTTCCGTCGCAGTCAAGGTCCGCCAGTTGGAGATCGTGAAACTGCGAATGAGCCAGGTCGATCTCGTGCCGGACCCACGCCCGGCGCCCGGTCGCGTCCGCCGTCTGCTCCAGCCAGTACAGCCCGTAGTCATGCGCCTGCCCCACAATCAGGTCCGTCATGCCGTTGCCCGCGATATCCAGCCCGAGAATCGGCACGCTCGCCAGTCCCAACTGAAACTCCTCATGAAATTCCCAAGGTTCCGCATATAGATTCGCGGGGTGTCGCAGCCAGCCGCCGCTCAGGACGATGTCCGGCCAGCCGTCGCCGTCGATATCCGCAAAACCCATTCCGTGGCCGCTCGGCCGGGCGCCGATCACATGCTTTGCAAACCGGCCGGTTCCTCTGCCGTTTTGGTCGCGTTCCAATTTGTAAAACGCTTGCGGCGCGCTGGGCGTATTGGGGAAGATTTCGACCGCGCCGCACCCATCCACATCGCAAAAACGGATCGTCTCAATGCTTCCACAGCGATCGATGTCGAAAACGTCCCACTCGCCGCCCCGAGGTCCGGGATTGCGCCGCCAGCGGAGCGTTTCGCCCCACCAGCCGCCCGTGATGATATCCGGATAACCGTCACCGTCCACATCAAGAGGATAATCCGCGAAATCGTCGTAGTACTCTCCCGTCCGCATGACATCGCAGATTTTGTGCCTGTTCCGGAAATCCGGACCCTCATACCAGTACTCTCCGCACACAATGTCAAGGCGTCCGTCGTTGTTCACGTCGAACACGGCGCACGCCTCGTACGCAACCTGATCGATGAGGCGTTTGCGAAAGGAAACGGGCAATGGCGTTGACCTCCTTCCAATCTGTCTCTCGGCAATCTTAACAATCCCTTTGCCTCAGGGCGATATACAAACCGGACAACACACGTACAATTTTTGGACCGGCGCCGTCAACACAACGCGCCTGGGCGGCGCGTTGTTTGCAGGGTCGCCCAGGGGACTTTATTCCATGACCCATGGGTCGTGGGATTGGTCGACCTGGTCAGCCATCCAAATCTAGGAGTTCAGCGGCGGTCATCCGCACCGCGAAACTGCGAGGGGCGCATGTGCGCATGCTGTTTGAACCACTGGGAAAAGTACTGCGGACTCGAAAAGTTCATCTGATCGCTGATTTCGCGTACGCGGAGCGCGCCCTTTTTCAATTCCTCCGCCGCCCATTGAAACCTTTCATTTTCTACGTAGCCGTGAACGGACATGCCCAAATAGGAATAAAAAATACGCGACAGATGACGGGCGCTAACGTGGCACGCCAAAGCGATCTCATCGACGGCCATACTGTCGGGGAGATGAGCGTGGATGTAGTGGATCGCCTGGTCCACTACATTGGGCATGAAGACTGTGCGATCGGCGGCGGATGCCACAGTACCCGATGTATACGCTTCCCCGCACTGTAAAACGGCAGGATCCACTATCTGCCAGATCAATTCGACGATCCTTAATTGCGACCGGAAACGATCCCCGGGGCCCCCCTGTTGTTCCAACTTGAAAACCGCCTGCGCCTTGCGCGTGATGACGGGCAGTCGGGAGTATATACGGCTATGCAGACCGGCGTTTGGATATGTCATATGAAACAGCAGAAAATACAAACCCATAGGGTGGGCTTCGTCCACCCACTGCGCATGTATCTCGCCAGGAGGCGCCACATACACAATACCTGGATACAGATCGAGCGTCCCGTTGGAGAGTTCGTTCACTCCCCTCCCCTCGGTGACAAAGTGAACTTCGTAACATTCATGCGCATGCGGACCGATGAACCATCCGGATTGGGGAGTTATTTCCCCGTATCCTTTGCATTCAATATCCAGTTGTCCAAACGATACTCGCATGGCCGTCCCGCCTCCATCCGTTTATCCTGCCTCGAAAAAACCGCCTATTTAGCGGAAAAATAAGCAAATGGGATTGCCCTCACTGGGATCTGCGGCGGCGCGCCCGGTCTCTCCCGCGTCCCGGCAGCAACAGCAGGATGAAGAACAGACCGGACAGCGCAAACGCAATATCGCCGCCGGTCTGGATATGCCTCGTCTGCAGCCAGATGCCGAGTGACAGCGCGATGCCAAGCAGCAGCGTCCACAGAAGTCTCGCAAACAGGAGGTTCAGACGGTCGAGCCGCGCCAGCGCGGCGCGCAGGTCCACCTGTACCGCGAGTTCATTGCGCTCCACCCGCCGCACCACCCGCTCAAGCGCGGTAGGAAGCCGCACCAGAGAAAGTCCTGTCTCCTTCGCCTGGGAGAGCGCCGCGTCCAGCACGAGAGCGCCCACATCGCCGAAGAGTTCCTGCGCCAGACGCCGGACGAGCGAACGCAGGTCATCACCGCTCTGTTCGTCCGATCGGGCGCTGGCATTGAGCAGCGGCAACGCCCGTTCCTTGAGCAGCGCCCACCAGTCGATCTCCGGATGCAACGTGGTCAGCACGCCCGTCAACATGCCGATCGCCCTGCCGATGAACAGGTATTTGGCTTGCAGGATGAGCGGCTCGTCGTGTAAAAAATCCTGGAAGTCCTCGATAAACGCGTCCAATTCGGGACCGCGCTGAAGCTGGAATCCGTTCAGGCGGTCGATGATCATCCCGATCGCCTGTTTAAGGATGATGCGATTGGCGTACGGCTGCAGGAATCCGAGATGGTCGATCGCCTCCACGATGCCGTCGAGGTTGCGGGCGATCGCCGCCTCCACCAGTTGGGAAAAGACGCGCACATCATCCTTCGGGACATCCGCCATCATGCCGAAATCCAGGATGCAGAGACGGCCGTCGGGCAGCACCAGCAGGTTGCCCGGATGCGGGTCCACATGCACCAATCCGTATTCCAGCATTTGCCGCAGATACACGTCCACCATGATCTCTACGACATCGCGCGGGTCGATGCCCCACGCCTCCATCTGTCGCGTGTCGTACACCTTGGCGCCCTCAATGAAATCCATGACAAACACAGCCGGGGTGACGAGCCGATCCACAATCGCGGGAACCACGATACGCGGCTGGTCTTCGAACAACTTGCGGAAGCGTTCGAGGTGCGACGCCTCCTTGCGATAGTCCAGTTCGTCATGTACACTGCGGGAGAATTCTTGGTAGATATCCACCAGATGCATCCGGCGGCCGAACTTCGTGAATCGCTCCAGCACACGGGTGATGGTTCGCAGCGCCGCCAGATCCGTGGCGGCCAGGCGCTCGATGCCGGGCCGCAGCACTTTTACGGCGACAATCCGGCCATCCGGCATGGTGGCGCGATGCACCTGACCAAGCGAGGCGGCGGCCGTCGCC
>JAKACR010000172.1 GCA_021821225.1 Bacillota bacterium
CGATCTCTCTCAATTCCTCCTGAAACACGGCGAGTCCCGAAACGCCGTCCACCACCTCGGGCAATTCGCCTGCCGCACCCGTCGAGAGCAACAGCACCGTGTCGTTGGGGCTGGTGTCGCCGTCCACCGAAATGGCGTTGAAGCTGGTGCGCACGGCTTCTGTGAGCGCCGTCTGAAGCTGGTCCCTCGACACCGCGAAATCGGTGAACAAAACCGAGAGCATCGTCGCCAGCCGGGGATGGATCATGCCCGCTCCCTTCGCGACACCCGCGATGACGCCGCGGACGCCGCCTGCATTCACTTTGCGCACCGCGATCTTGGGAACGGTATCGGTTGTCATCATCGCCCGCGCTGCACCTTCCACGGCGGCGGCGGACGACGCGAGGCCGGAAATCAGAGGCCGGAGTTGCGGCAGCAGTCGCTGTGCCCGCAGCGGCACGCCGATGACTCCCGTCTGCAGCGCGATCACCTCGTCCGCCTCGCACCCGAGCTGCGCTCCCACTTCCGCGCACAGAAGCTCGGTATCCTCGCGGCCCGCGGCTCCGGTGCCCGCGTTCGCATTGCCGCTCGTGATGAGAACCGCCTGGACGTGTCTTCCCGCACGCAATCTCTCACTGGCACTCTCCACGCATGCGCTGCGAAACCGGTTCGTGGTGAAGACCCCCGCGCAGACGGCCGGTTCTGACAGCGCGAACAGCGCCGCGTCGGTGTTGCCGGCGCGCTTGACGCCGATATGTCCCGAGGCGCATCGCAGATTCGCAATCCGGAATCTCTCTGTGATATCCGTTACATTCAATGCTTCCACCGCATCCGATGAGGCCAAGGGTGCTGCCCCCAATATTCAAAATACAGCGCGTCAATCCGCTTTGACCACATTACTATACGCCGTAAGTTATAAATATGCAATCATAATCTTAAAGATCCTGTTCAAAAAGTGGACAGGGTTGACCCACGCAGTACAATGGGACATGGGATTACCCAAATTTGGGAAGCCGCACGTTGCTGCCTATCGTGTTTGATTGAAGCCTCAAACACGATAGGCGGGATCATGGCGCCTGCTGTGCGGACTTGATCCCATGTCCCTGAGCGTACGTTTTGGGTACGTGAGGGAGCATTTCTGGCGATGACGAGGCAATGCGACGGGGAGTTCTGCCCACTTTTTGAACAACCTCTTATACGCGCTCCGGCTACACCCGCTCCGGCTGCACCGCCCGACCCGTGAGCGACGACTCGACCGCCGCCGCGATCACCGCCAGCGATGCGGCGCCCTCCCGTCCGTCGACCGCCGGCGCGCGGCCGCTGAGCACCGCATCGACAAACTCGTCGATCACGCCGCTCGCAAGTTGGTGGTCGTTGGTCGCGATCCCTTCCAGGCTGCGCCGCTCCACACTGCCGTCGTCATGTCTCACCACGAGCGGATACGCGGGATCGCTGCCGATGTGCACCGTCCCATGCTCACAGTACAGATGGGTCGCGTTGTCCTCGCCCCCGTGTTGCGTCCAGCTCGCCGCGATCGTCCCGACAGCTCCGGAATACATCCGCACGGAACAGACCGCATTGTCTTCCACATCACCGTGTTTTTCCAGCGTCGCCATCACGCCGTGCACTGTCTCCACCTCATCCTCCAGCAGCCAGCGCATGAGATCGGCCTTGTGCACGCCAAGATCGCCAAGCGCACCGAAAATCGCCTCCTGTTTGCGAAAAAACCACGAATCGGCGCCGTCGATCGACCACATCTCGGGGCCGCCGTGGGCAAACGCCGTCGCGAAGCGCAGGACGGCTCCCAAGCGGCCGCTGTGCACCAGTTGTTTCGCAACCTGGTGCACGCGCATGAAACGCTGGTTATGGCCGATCATGAGCACGCGCTCCGCCGCGGCCGCCGCCTCCACCATGCGCCTCGCCTCCGCCACGCTGCCCGCCATCGGCTTTTCGCACAGCACATGTTTCCCTGCCGCGAACGCCTCCACGGCGACTTTCGCATGCAAATAATTGGGCAAACAGATACTGACCGCGTCCACATCCGCCTGTTCGAGCACCTCGCGATAATCCATAAACGCCAGCGGCGCGCCGAATCTGTCAGCCGCCTCCTGCGCGCGGCCGGGAACACTGTCGCAGACAGCGCCGATCGCGGCGCGCGGGTTGGCGGCATATTCCGGCAAATGACGCTTTTGCGCGATGCTGCCACAGCCGATCACACCGATTCGCAAACTGCTCAATCGACTCACTCCCACTCGATAGTCGCCGGCGGCTTGGATGTGATGTCGTACACCACACGATTGACGCCCGGCACCTCATTGCAAATTCGATTCGCCATCCGCTGCAGCGCGTCAAACGGAAGGCGTGCAAAATCCGCCGTCATGCCATCGCGTGACGTGACCGCGCGAATGGCGACCGTATGGGCGTATGTCCGCTCGTCTCCCATCACGCCGACGCTTTGCACATTGGTCAATACAGCAAAATACTGCCACACCTCACCTTCCAGACTGGCCTGTTCAATCTCCTCACGCACGATGCTGTCGGCCAATTGCAGCGTCCGTATCCGTTCCGGATCGATTGCGCCGATGACCCGAATTGCCAGGCCCGGTCCGGGAAACGGCTGCCGCCAGACAAAGCGGCGCGACAATCCCAGTTGTTCTCCGAGCGCGCGCACCTCATCCTTAAAGAGCAGGCGCAGCGGTTCGATCAGCCGGAAGCGCATCCCCTCCGGCAATCCGCCGACATTGTGGTGCGACTTGATCACAGCCGCCGTCTTCGTGCCACTCTCGATGACGTCCGTATAAAGCGTGCCCTGGCCAAGAAAGGAGAACTCCCCCAATTCACCCGCCGTCTCGTCAAAGACGCGAACGAACTCCCGTCCGATGCGCTTACGCTTCTCCTCGGGATCATGCACACCCTGCAGCAGGGCGAAGAACCGCTCCCGTGCGTCCACCCGGCGAATATCCATGTGAAAATCGCCGCGCAGCATCTCCATGACCTCATCCGCCTCGCGCAGACGCAGCAGCCCGTGATCCACGAACACGCACGTCAGGCGATCCCCGATGGCGCGGTGCAGCAGCGCGGCTGTGACCGATGAGTCCACGCCGCCCGACAGCGCCATCAACACGCGCGCCTCGCCGACCGTCTCGCGAATCTCTACGATCGCCTCGTCAATAAAAGAATCCATGCGCCATGTCCGCTCACAGCCGCAGATAGAAAAGAGGAAATTTTCGAGAATCGCCTGCCCATAATCTGTATGCTGCACTTCCGGATGGAACTGGACGCCGTACAGTTTCCGCCCGGCGTCGCTCATCGCCGCGACCGGCGCAGATGAAGTGACCGCGTCGATCATGAATCCTTCCGGCGCCGCACTCACCAAATCCCCGTGGCTCATCCACACCCGCTGTTCGGACGGGACGCCCGCGAACAGGCCAGTGCCGCCGGAACGGAGAATCGCCAGACCGTACTCGCGGCTTTGCGCGGATTGCACAGGCGCCTGAAAGTCGCGCGCCATGAGTTGCATACCGTAACAGATGCCAAGAATCGGAACGCCAAGCTCATAAATCGCCGGGTCAACCGCCGGCGCTCCCGCATCGTACACGCTGCGCGGTCCGCCGGAAAACACGATGCCGCGCAGACCCATCGCCCGCAACTGGTCCACAGGCGTATCGACTGGCAACAGTTCCGAATACACGTGAAGATCGCGGATGCGGCGCGCAATCAATTGATTGTACTGGCCGCCAAAATCGAGTACGGCCACGCTATCGGGATGACGAATCACCAACCACACCTGACCTTTACCATAATCATCTACATCCAATTCTAGATATCACATGAAAGGCTTGCATCAAACACCATGCTCAATTTGATGAGAAAATAGCCGTTCGGCCATTTTCATGATAATCTTGTGCCCCGCACGGGCATGGGTGTTTATTCGTCTGCTGAAATCTTGTCCGCCCCATATTCCCCATGTTTCCCTGCGCGCTTGTTCGGAGCCTTCGTCCGTGCACGGGTGCGCACCATGTGACGCAACAGGGCGTATCCTTCGCCCAGCGGGACAGCCCCGCCCTGAACACTGTAGCACACTTTCTCGTACCATGTGACAAACTGCAGCACGTCTGCCCGCGCGCCGGGATCCGGCAGAGCCATGGCGTATTCCCGCAGGGTCTGTCCCTTCGCGCGGCGGCCGTGAAGGCGAAACAGGCGTTCCAGCAGCGCCTGGGCCTGCTCCGCGGCATCCATCCGCCGCTCTTTGCGCCACAACTTCCAGAATCCAACCCCGATTCCGGCTGCGACAAGAACCAGCGCGAGCGCGCCGGGCAATGCGGATGGGAGCCTTGCGCCGACCGGTCGAGCGGCCGGCGCGGCGCCCGGCTTATGCTTGGACCGCTGCGGCTGCCGGCGCCTGTGTTTGTGCGCCTGCGCCCGGACCGTTCCGGCCTTTCCCGGAATCTGCTGCGCCGTCTGCACACTCCCGTTGGGCAACGCGAAAGACGGAGTCGCCTCAAACGGAACCCATCCATACCCGGCGAACCAGATTTCCGCCCAGGAATGCGCGTCCATGCCGCGCAACACATACTCATGGCCCGGCCCGTGGTAATGCGGGTCCGGCGGAACGGTGACAAACCCTTTCACCCAGCGAGAAGGAATGCCGACCGCGCGGGCGAGGACCGCCAGAGCGGTGGAAAAGTAGTCGCAGTATCCGCGGTGCGTGACAAACAGAAACTGATCGACAAAGTCCTTGCCTGGCGGCACATAGGCCACATGCAGATGGTACGTCTCGTGCGTCTGCAGATAGTGGATGATCGCCTCCACCTTGGCGTACGTGCCGTACGCGTTGGCGGTGATGCGGCGCGCCAGGGCGATGTCGCGGCGGGGAAAACTGGCGGGCAGTTCAAGGTATTGCGGCAGTGCGTACGCCAGATTGCCGTCGTGCACGCCCGCCAGGCTCGCGGCGGACGGGCGGAACAGCGACGAGCGCACACTGTAGGTGAGTCCGGGCGTCAGCGGCCCGGCGGAAACCGAATCCGCCGCTTCATTCAGTGTATAGTGGCGGCGGCCGGCGGGCGCCGTGACGCGCGTGACCTGATAGCCGCCGAAAAGTAGCGGGTAATTCCCGTTTACCACCTGGACGCGCTCTGTTACGGAAGAAGCGCCGCTGGAGACCTGCGGACCGATCTGGCGAAGAAGGGACGCGGGGATGGTCTGTCGGCTGCGCAGGCGCACTGTTTTTGCGGGCGCCCGCAACCAGCCGCTGCCCGTGTAGGTGGCCAGCGTCTCTCCCTGGTAATACGACGGCTGTGTCGAAAAGACGCGCAACAGCACCGCGTTGGTTCCCGTGAAAGGTCCTCCGAGATGGTTGTCATTGAGCCCGTAGAGATCCGTTTGTCCAGGCATGCGGGCGCTTTGCAGCAGACGCAAAAGCAATTGTCGCGGCACAGGCCAGCTCGGCGCTGCCTTGGGGATAAGCAGACCGCCGGCAACCATCGTCAAAGAGAGGCCGAGCGGCATGGCCAAGCGGAGCAACCATTGGCGCATCGACCCACCGCCTTCCGCCACCTGCCACCCCGGGAGATTCGTGACCGCCAGCAGCGCGAGCGCAATAAAAAGAAAGAGTGTCATCTCCACCGCGACGTGCACGCCAAAGAAATGGGCGACGCCCATGAGCAAAGACTCGCCAAGCGCGGTGATCAGCAAGATCCAGAACGTCCGCGAAACGCCCTCCTCCAGCAAGAGCGTGCCAAACGTGATAACACCAAAAAACGCGAGCGTGCGCACCCCGTTCGTGATCATCTGCAAATGGCCCGCCGACAGTGCGGCGCTGGCCGCGGCCAGGTCGCGCCCCAACAACGCAAAGAACAACTGCGGCGCCAGCCATGGAACCTGCGGGTAATACTCCCATTTGAGCAGCGCGAGCACCGTGACAAGCAGCAGAGCGCCGCGCTGCATGCTGCCGGGAATAAACTGCACTCCAAGCAATAGCGCGATATAAAGGATGACAGGTAGCGTATTGCCCATGTATCCGACATTTTGCGCGGCGTACAGGAGAAGCGAGATCCAGGCCCAGAGCAGAGAGCGGACGATCAAGTGCTGGACATTGTCACGCGTGATCCGCATCCATCGCACCTCCCCCAGGCACAACGCCGCCGCGATATGAGG
>JAKACR010000173.1 GCA_021821225.1 Bacillota bacterium
GTACCATGGATAATCGACCCACTTGGCGCTCAGTTCCTCGACTTCCTCTTCCGCCAGCCTGCGCGCCTCAATGTTGTTGGCCAGGCAATGCACGCTGTCCTGTGTAACGAGAACTTGCATGCACGCCGATTCACCGGCCATATTGATAAACGTGCGCGCGCCTGTCAACCAACTCACGGCAGCCTGGCTGTGCAGGAGAATGCCTTGCGCGCGCCGCGCAAAGAGCGTTTCGCGCAGAGCGGCCACTTTTCGGTCCTGCGATTCAGCCCGATTCATCATGCTCCTCCTTCACAAACTGATGCCCCGGAGAGGTTCCCGGAGAGCGACTCCAACATCCCGACGCACATGAAACGCCGACCGCCCTATCTGAAGTCGGTTGGATGGAGGTGGAAATGATACGCTCTCTGTGTCATGATTTGATTCTATGATAGGCTGCCAGAACAAACAAGAGCACACCGGACACTCTGAAGCTGAACACTGGTTAAGTTCTGTACATCGCCGTCCGCAGCGTTTCGGCCGTCGGCGGGACTCCCAGGAAGCGCAGCACCAGCTCGGCAAACAGCGAGTTGGCCCAGGCGAACCACGGACGGGTAAACTTCGCCGGATCATCCACGTCGACGCTCTCGTGCATCACTCCCGTACCGGCGTCCGTGCGCGCGAGCTGGTCGATGCACGAGCGCATCTCCGCTTCCGAGGTGCTCGTCAGCCCCTGGATGGCCACGGCGATCGGCCAGAACCGCCGCTCCGGCGTGTGTGGACTGCCGACGCCCGCCCCGGCTTTCCCGGCATAGAAAAAGGGATTCGCTTCGCTCAGGATAAAGCGGCGCGTCCGCAGGTACTGCGGATCGTCCTTCGGACAATACCCAAGATACGGAAGCGCCAGCAGACTGGGCACATTGGCGTCGTCCATCAGCAGGTGATGGCCCAGCCCGTCCGTTTCATACGCCCAGATCTCGCCGTACACGGGATGCGCCACCGTCGCGTGCGCGGCGATGCCGCTTGCGATGGACTGCTTCAGTCGCGCGATGCGCGCCTCCTGCGCGTGGCCGACAAAGCCTTCATCCAGCAGTTCCGCCAGCATGTCCAGCGCGACGGACGCAAACATCTGCGCCGGAATCAGATAGTGGTAGCGACAGGCGTCGTCGCTCGGCCGAAACCCCGACCACACCATGCCCGTGTTCTGCGCCGCCGGCGACCCCCGGCCCGCGCGCGGCAGCGTGTCGGATTTGGGCGCCCGCAACCGGCGAAAGGAATAGGGGGATCGCTGTTCGTGCTCCTGTTCCGTCTCCATCACATCCAGGATGCGCAGGATCGCGGCGGAGAGAGACGGCGTGAAGATCGTGCGGTCGCCCGTCGACCGCCAGTACATCCACCACAGCCGTACGGGGTGGCAGAGGGAATCCAGTTCAAACTTCCGTTCAAAGACCCAGGGATTTTTGACGGTGATGTCGCGCGGGAAGCCCATGGCGTGGTTTGCGGCGACGTTGAAGGCGTTGGCGTACGCATCCTCCCGGATGTAGAACGCCTGGCGGCGGATCACGCCGGCGATCAGCCTTCCGAGTTCCGCGTGATCCCTGGCAAACCGCACATACGGTTCCACCTGGCTGGACGAATCGCGCAACCACATTGCCGGGATGTCGCCCGTGATGACAAACGGGTCCTCGCCCTCCACCCAATGCACGGTGGTGTCCAGCGTGCTGCGCAGGCAGGTCTCCGCCATGTTGCGCAGCTTCGCGTCGCCTATCCTGTTAAATACATCTTTGATGACTGCAGCAAACGCGGGCGAGACAGCACCCGACATGCGCCACCCCTCCCTTGCGCCGGTCCGGGAATTTTATTGCGAACCCCCGACCGGACGCCATTTATCTGGAAAATGCATTCCGCCAGTCTTCGTCATCCCCTTTGCTCCTGCTCAAACACCGCTTCGCTAAACTCGCGACGAGCAAAGGGGATGACGACGCCCCAGCAAACCTTGTCCATGGCGCGGAACTTGCCGGTCATAAGACAGGACGTCGGCCCTGAAAATTTTCATCCTGCCGCTGGTGGCGCGCGCGCCATGGGCGCCTAACTTCCGCTATCCGCCGACAGGGACGCGAGCATCCCGAGCAGGCGCAGCGTGCCTCCCTGTACGAGAAGGTCGGTCGGCACGGTGGGATCGTTCACGCCGGACCAGTTCATACCGTAGATCCCGTTCGCCATGCGATCATAACGGTACGCCACATTCGCCTGGTGTTCGATGTATTGCAGATACGGCTGGCTGCCCGTCGCCTTGTACAACATCAGGAGTCCGCGCAGAAAAATCTCGTTGAACGGAGCGTTCGACTGGCCCGCGTTGTTGACCATGATCCCGGACAACGGGTCCGTGTACAGCGTCATTCCTTCCACGGCAAGCTGCCTGGCCCGTGCGAGGTATGTTGCATCGTTTGTGATCCGGTACAGCAGGACATCCGCCTGCAAAACGACACCGGTGTCGTAGGTGAAAGGCGTTCCGCCGACGACTCCCGTGGACGACATGCCGTCATTGTACAAGCCGTTGACGCCTTTCATGTACGTGCGGTCCCAGGTGTACGCATTTTGTCCGAATGTCAGGTACAACCGATTCTTGGTTGCGAGGTAGAGGCGGAGCGCGGCGTCCATGTCCGAACCCGTCGCCGTCTGCGTGCGGCCGATGCGGTTGGTGTTGAAATACTCGCCGCCTGTCGGAACCTTTGTCTTGCTCCATCCGCTTGCGAGGAAAGGGAAGAGATTTTCCGCAAGCTGCAGGTACTGCTGATTGCCTGTATCGGCATAGCTGCGCATCAGGTCGAGCGCCGTCCAGCCGTTGTCGTCAAAAAACTGGGTGCCGCCGCCCTGGCTCATGACGTACGAATCATAACCGGGCGGAACGGATGCCGCATTGTAGTACTGCGAAAGCCCGGCGGCCATGTTGGACAGGTCGGTCGCCACGCCCGGCAGAACCCTGTCGCTTGCCGCGACGCCGCCGAACGCCTGCGTGAAAGGCCAGAGATACGAGTAGGTCCGGTCACCTTGGGCGGGAAAGTTGTGCTCTTTGTAGAGGTTGGTCCCGCTCACCTGATAGACTGTCTGCATCGCCTGGTAGAGCTGTTGCGCGGCCGTCGCATAGTTCACGGGCGACTGCTCCTGCGCCTGCACACCCTGGTTGGCCCAGTCCAGCATCGCCGCGAGAACCGGCGCGCGATCCTGCGCATAGTTCGCGACGGACAATGTCGTCAACAAGACGCGGCCCGCACCGACCGTCTTGCCGACGGCGACCGGCAACTGTTGCATTCCGGACAACCCCGAGGCAAATGTCGTGAATCCCGGCGCCGACGAGTAGTAGGCGGTGGCCGCGTTGGGCCAGTTCACTCCCGCAGTCGCCGCGCCGTTCCCGGCAAGTGCGCCCTCCATGCCCGCCGTGAAGATGACCCGGTTCACGGCAGATGGCGCGGACGCCGTCTGCGCCCCCAGCAGCGGCAGAACCCCGTTGTCTCCGGCGTCGATGAAACGCCCGCCCTGGTTCAGCCAGGCGAGAAACTGCTGCTGATGCGCGGCAAAGCTGGATTTGAACCCGTTGCTAAAGGAGAACGTGCCATTTGACGCGATGACATCCTGGAACGAACCGAGTGAATTCCAGAATGCGTTTAGATTGTAGAACTGCTCCGCCTGATTGGGCTTGTACCAGAAAAGCGTGACGCGGTATCCCATCTGCGTCAATTCATACGCGGCGTTCATCTGCAACGAAGCCTCGGTCGTGTTGTTTTTCGCCGGAGCGGACGCACTGACGCTGGCCGCCGGACTGCCGATCAGAACCGCGACGCGAGGACCGTTTTGCATGGGGATGGCGGGATCGAGCACGGGAGGATTCGTCATGATCTGGCCGGTCGCGCCGTTTTGCGCGACGGTCGCCGACTGCCAGCCAAAGCCGAGCGCGCCGTGCGTGAGCAGCGCGTGCGTCGCCAGCAGGTAGTGCGCCGTCACCAGAACGCTCGACCCGTTCGGACCGGCGGAAAATCCGCCCGTCTCAGGGCCGACCGGAGGATGTGCCGAACTGCCAAAGCCACCGTCCGCATTTTGCAGCTTCAGACCGTAGTTGTACTGTGCCACGGCAAGATCGGGCAACCCCGCGCGCGCCGCCGCGATCGCATAGTTGAATGTGCTCACGCCGTCGATCCAGTCCATGCCCGTGTAGTATCCCGGACCCGCCTTGGCCCCGAATCCCGCATAGGCAAACGACAGATCGTTGGTTGCGCCGACCTGGCGCTGCGCGGAAAGCTGCGGGGACAACCCCCACAGCGCCCCCGCGATCATGTCGGTTGTGGTGGAACGGGAGACGCCGTTGTCGGCTGTCAGTGCCGCCTGCGCGCGATCGGCGGAATGCGCCCAGGTTTCGGCCGCATTCGCATGGCCCGACCGGTCAGCTAAGTAACTGCCGATCTGCAGGGCGCGGATCGCAATGGCGTTGCTCTCCGCGTCCGCGGTCGCGCCGGGCGATGCAAACGTGCCGTCATTTTGGTTCTGCAGCGTGAGCAGATTGTTCAGGCCAACGGAAAGTGCGTTCCAGGAGGCTGTGGTGCCGCCGCCGAGGTGGCTCACTTCGCCAATCGCAAAGAGGGCGAGCGCGGTGTCGCGCAGGTCAGGGGAGCCGGCGATTCCCGGCACAGCCGAGAATCCGCCGGAACTCTCCTGATTTTTTTGCAACCAGCCGATGATGCGCTGCGCCGTCGCAATCTGGTTGGAGAGCGCCAGCGCCACCGCCGTGTAGGCCGTATCCGCCGTGCTCGCGGGTTGCCCGTTGCCCGCAAGCACCTGGCCATCCGGTTGCACGCGCCCCGCAAGATAGTTCAGCGCATTTTGATAGCTGGACAGATAAGAGCTGGGCGATGCGTTGACAAGCGTCAGGGAACTCGCCTGAATGCCGAAAGACGAGGGCGGTCCGCCGCCGTTTTGCGCGTTCGTATCCGCAAGCGCTGGCGCCGCCGCCGTCATGGCAAGCGACACCGCAACCGCGCCCGTGAGCGCCCGTCGGCCCGCCCTCTTTCTCTGCGCGCGCGATCCGGCGCTCTGCACGCCGTTCGCGCGCGTATCGTTCCGTCGCTTCATCGTCATCCCCTCATCTTCCGTCGATGTCATTTGCCGATGGTACCCCGCTGTAGTCCCACGATCTGATTCAGCAAAAAGATACCGCTCAATTCCGTACTCAACTGGATGATATCCCCTTGCGCCGGAGCCTTGGTGTTTGCCCAGTTCGAAGCGAACAAGTTCTGCGGCGTCCGGTCGTGCAACCAGACATTCTGAGCATTTGCCAACAGCAGCCGCCGATAGATGGTTTGCTGTGGAAAATAGTTCGCCATCCAAGACAGATAACGGACGTAGATTCCTTTGAACAGTCCTCCGTCACCCTGGCCGGTTGGCGTGAGGAGCAGTGAAGGCGGCTTTGTGAAGACGGCGATCGAGCGCTTTGCCACCAGTTGCGCATGCAAAAGATAGTCTTTCTGGTGTGTATCCTGCCACAGCCGCAAGGAGGCGCCGATCACCGTGCCGTAATTGTACGCGTACTGGGCTTTGCTCAATTGATTCCCCTGCAGCCCGTCCCAGACCATGCCAGTCTTTGACACGAGATTCGTCCATTGCCAATTGTAGATTTGTTCGGCCTCCGTCAGGTCCGAGCGATTCTTTGTCACCGCATACAGACTCGCGCCCAGCAACGCGGCCGGCGCGTTCGCCGGGGTATTCCGATAGGTAGACCCGATCCGGTTCCAGACGACCCCGCCCTCTTTTTTTTGCCAGCCGTGCGTATAGATGTCGGTGAACAGCATCTGCGCCACCTGGAGATACTGTTTGTTCCCGGTTGCACGATAGGCGTGGAGCATGCCGAGCCCCATCCAGTTCTCATCGTCGAAAAATGCCGTCACGGCGCTGCCGTCAGCCGCGATGCGCTGATAGATCAACTGGATATACCGCGCGCAATCCGTCTTGAGATGCAGTTGCACCCCTTCCGCAAGCGCATTGACGGCATTTGCTTCCCACCAGTAGTTGCTGGCCGACTGGGGAAAGGGATAATTGTTATAAAACAGATTGTTG
>JAKACR010000174.1 GCA_021821225.1 Bacillota bacterium
CCACGGCCGAGTTTGTGCTGATCGTGGCGTTCACCTTTTTCTACACATACGTTCAGTTGAATCCCGAGCAACTGGCTGAACAGATGCAGAAAAACTCGGGTTATATCCCTGGGGTGCGCCCCGGGAAGGCGACCGAGGAGTATCTCGTATGGATCATGAATCGCCTGTCGCTGGTCGGGGGCATGTTTCTGGCGGTGGTTTCGGTGATACCGCTTGCCTTCATCCCTTTGACAGGACAGTCGAACCTGTCGTTTTATTTCGGGGGGACATCCATTTTGATCGTTGTTCAGGTGGCGCTGGATACCCTGCAACAACTGAGGGGCCAGACGCTGCAGCGCAGCTATCGGGGCTTCATTCGCTGAAGGAGTGTTCAGGATGCAGGTGATTTTGCTGGGGCTTCCCGGAGCTGGCAAAGGAACGCAGGCAGCGGGAATCGTGGAGGATTTCCACGTGCTCCATATCTCGACTGGCGACATGTTCAGGACGGCCGCCAAAGTGGGCACGGGGCTTGGCGAGGAGGTCCGGCCGTATCTCGAAGGCGGGCTGCTTGTGCCGGACGGATTGACCATCCGTCTCGTCCGCGAACGCATCGCGCAAGCGGACGCCGGGAATGGATTTTTGCTCGACGGCTTCCCGCGCACTGGACCGCAGGCGGCGGCGCTCGACGGGATGCTGGAAGAGGTCGGGAAGCCCTTGACACACGTGCTGTATATGGAAGTCGCGCGGGATGAGCTGATGCGGCGCCTGACAGGCCGCTGGGTCTGCCCGGGATGCAGGGCGACCTACCATACTGTCTTTCATCCGCCGCACGTGGAGGGAATCTGCGACGAATGCGGCTTGCGCCTGGAACAACGGGCCGACGACCGGCCCGAAGCGGTGCGCGTGCGACTGGAGCAGAATTGGGACAACACGCAGTCGCTTGTCGCATTTTATGAGGCTCGCGGACTGCTCGCGCGCATCGCGGGCGAGCAACCGATCGATCAGGTGAGACTGGCGATCCGGCGGGCATTGCGAGGCGGTAGTCAATGATTTTCGTAAAATCAGCGCGTGAATTGGAAATCATGCGGGAAGCGGGCAGAATCGTCGCCCAGACGCATGCCGAGATGAAAAAGCTCATCGCGCCGGGAATCACCACGCGAGAACTGGATGCCGCCGCCGACAGGGTGATCCGCGAGGCGGGCGCGACACCCTCCTTTAAAGGGTATCACGGGTATCCCGCGGCGATCTGCACCTCGGTTAACGAAGAACTGGTGCATGGGATACCGGGGACCAGGCGTCTTGCGGAGGGCGATATCATCTCGGTCGACATCGGCGCTCATTTTCGCGGATATCACGGCGATTCGGCGTGGACGTACCCGGTGGGGCGCGTCTCCTCCGAAGTGGATGAACTGCTGCAGGTCACGGAGGAGTCGCTGTACGAAGGGCTTCGCATGGCGGTGGCAGGGAACAGGCTGCTGGATATTTCCCACGCGATCCAAAAGTTCGTCGAGGCCAGAGGCTTCTCGATTGTCCGCGATTATGTGGGGCACGGCATCGGCAGTGACATGCATGAAGAACCTCAGATTCCGAACTACGGCCCGCCCGGCAAGGGACCCCGCCTGCGTCCGGGAATGGCGCTGGCCATCGAACCGATGGTCAATGCCGGAGGTCCGGAAGTGCGGACGCTGTCGGACGACTGGACGGTCGTAACCATGGACGGTAGGCTGTGCGCACACTTTGAGCATACAGTTGCGATCGCGGAACAGGGCGCCGCAAGGATTCTGACGCTGCCGTAGCAACACGTCCGCGGATGAGAAGAGGAGGTGGGGGACATGGCGAAAGATGACGTAATCGAGGTGGAGGGCAAGGTGATCGAGCCTCTGCCGAACGCCATGTTTCGCGTTGAACTGGAGAATGGGCACAAGATTCTGGCTCATGTTTCCGGTAAGATACGGATGAATTACATTAAGATTTTACCCGGCGACCGTGTTACGGTAGAATTGTCTCCATATGACCTCTCGCGGGGGAGGATCACGTACCGATACAAATAGGGGCGCCGCAGCGCCGCCGTCCCTCGATGGGAGGAGTCGACGATGAAGGTTCGGCCGTCGGTCAAGCCGATGTGCGAAAAGTGCAAGGTGATCCGTCGCAAGGGAAATGTGATGATCATCTGCGAGAATCCTAAGCACAAGCAGAGACAGGGTTAATCCGGCGCGGCGCAAGGGCGGCCTTGCGCATGCAGGACCAGAAAATAGGAGGTGCAGAGTATGGCTCGTATTGCGGGTGTGGACCTGCCGCGAGAGAAACGGATCGAGATCGGGCTCACCTATATCTTCGGCATCGGCCGGCCCACGGCCAACGCGATCCTGGCGCGGACCGGGGTCAATCCGGACACGAGGGTGCGCGATCTGACGGACGATGAGGTGCAGCGTCTGCGCGATGATATTGAAAGATCGCTCAAGGTCGAGGGTGATCTTCGGCGCGAGGTCGCGCTGAACATCAAGCGGTTGATCGAGATCGGCTCGTACCGCGGCATGCGCCATCGCCGTGGCCTCCCCGTGCGCGGCCAGCGCACAAAGACCAATGCGCGCACGCGCAAAGGGCCCCGGCGCACGGTTGCCGGCAAGAAGAAATAAGGAGGCGAACAAATGGCTACCAAGACGAAGCGCAAAGGGGCGGCGACAGCCGCCCGGCCGAAGCGTCGCGACCGGAAGAACATTGAGACGGGTATCGCCCATATCCGATCCACATTCAATAACACCATCGTCACCATCACGGATCCGTCCGGCAACGCGATCAGTTGGGCCAGCGCGGGTAATCTCGGTTTCAAGGGATCGCGCAAAAGCACGCCTTTCGCGGCGCAGATGGCGGCCGAGTCCGCCGCGCGAAACGCGATGGACCACGGCATGAAGACCGTGGAAGTGTATGTGAAAGGACCTGGCGCGGGACGCGAGGCGGCGATCCGTTCTCTGCAGGCGGCGGGGCTTGAGGTGTCGGCCATCAAGGACGTCACGCCCATTCCGCACAACGGGTGCCGTCCGCCCAAACGCCGCCGGGTTTGAGGAGCCCGGGGAAGGCGAACCATGTAGTGTAACCCGCGCATTCCGGATTCATGCGCGGCATGCATAAATCTACCAGGAGGTGTCCAAACTAGAATGGCAAGATATACGGATCCCGTCTGTCGTCTCTGCCGCAGGGAAGGCGTGAAACTCTTCCTGAAAGGGGAACGCTGCTACTCTGACAAGTGCGCCATAGACCGCCGTTCGTACCCGCCGGGCCAGCACGGTCAGGGACGCAAACGCGCCAGCGAGTACGGGCTGCAATTGCGCGAGAAACAGAAAGCCCGCCGCGTGTACGGCGTGCTGGAAAAACAGTTCCGCGCCTATTATGCGGAGGCTGCACGCCGCAAGGGCATCACGGGCGACGCTCTGTTGCGGATGCTGGAGATGAGGATGGACAATGTGGTGTACAGGCTCGGCTTCGCGGCATCGCGCGCTGAGGCGAGACAACTGGTCAAGCATGGGCACTTCCGCGTCGACGGTCGGCGCGTGGATATCCCTTCCTATCAGCTTAAAGTGAATCAGGTCGTTACACTCGATGAGAAGAGCGCGTCTTCGCCGCGGTTCAAGGAACTGCTGGAGTCTGCCGAATCGCGGAACGCACCCGCGTGGCTTGAGCGCGATGTCCCCGCCCGCCAGGCGAAAGTCGTGCGCGTTCCGGCGCGCGAAGAGATCGATGCGCCGGTGACCGAGCAGTTGATCATTGAGTACTACTCGCGTTAAACCGGCTCGCTTCTGGCGGTATGGGCATCACCGGGCTGGAGCGTTGACCCTGAGGGAGGGTTAATGAGATGATGATTGAGTTAGAACGGCCGAGAATCGACACGCAGAGCATCAGTGAGGACGGGAAGTACGGCAGGTTTGTCGTCGAACCGCTTGAGCGTGGCTACGGGACGACGCTTGGCAACTCGCTGCGCAGGATCCTGCTTTCCTCCATATCCGGGGCGGCTGCCACATCCGTGCGCATCGAGGGTGTGCTGCACGAATTTTCCACCATTCCGGGCGTCGTGGAGGATACGACCGAGTTTATTCTCAACATCAAGCGCCTGGCGCTCAAGATCCACTCGGATGAGGTCAAGCGGCTGATCATCGACGCGGATCAGGCTGGCGATATCAAGGCTGGCGATATTCGCGTCGATTCGGATGTTGAAATCATGAACCCCGAATTGCATATCGCGACCGTGGCGCCGGGGGGCAGGCTGTACACGGAGATCATGGCGCAAAATGGGCGCGGCTACGTTCCTGCGCACCTGAACAAGCCGGAGGAACAGGAGATCGGCGTCCTGCCGATCGACAGCATCTTTTCACCGATCTACCGCGTCAACTACCAGGTTGAAAATACTCGTGTCGGGCAGATTACCGATTATGACAAATTGACTCTGGAAGTATGGACGGACGGCAGTGTGCGCCCCGATGACGCCGTCAGCATGGCGTCCCAGATCATGATGGACCACCTGAACCTGTTTCTTGGTCTCACGGATCACGCGAGCGATGTGGATGTCGCAAGCGAGCGGGGAGAGGGCGGCAAGGATCGCGTTCTGGAAATGACCATTGAGGAACTCGACCTGTCAGTGCGGTCCTACAATTGTCTCAAACGCGCGGGGATCAATACGGTTCAGGAGCTCTGCTCCAAAACCGAGGAAGAAATGATGAAAGTGCGCAATCTCGGGCGTAAATCGCTCGAAGAGGTGCAGGAGAAACTGGAGCGCCTCTCTCTTCATCTGCGTCCCGACGAGTGAAAACGGGCGTTCCGGATGGGAGACTGGACATTTGTTCTGTGGGAGGTTCCTGCTGTGGGATATCGGAAGTTGAATCGCCGGACCGGTTCGCGTGAAGCGCTGTTCCGCAGCCTGGTGACGGACCTCTTCTTGTACGGCCGCATTCGCACCACCGAGGCGAAGGCCAAGGAGTTGCGCAAACTGGCCGACAAGATGATCACGCTCGCCAAGCGCGACGACCTGCATTCGCGCCGGCTTGCCGCCGTCTGGGTGAGGCCGGAGACGGCCAGCGCCGACGATGCGCAAAATGCGTTGCAAAAATTATTTTCTGAAATCGGACCGCGCTTTGCGGACCGCAACGGCGGGTATACGCGGATTTTGAAACTGGGACCGCGTCGCGGCGATGCGACGGAAATGGTCTATATCGAATTGGTCGAATGATCCGCCGGGCATGACAAGACTAAAAATCACTGTGGTGTACGACGGAACGGATTTTCACGGATTTCAAAGGCAGGACGGCCTGCGCACGGTGCAGGGAGAGTTGGAAGCCGCGCTGTCGCGCGTATTCCGCCGGGCGGTTCCGGTTGTGGGCGCAAGCCGCACGGATGCCGGTGTACATGCGCGCGAACAGGTTGTGCATGTGGATGCGGACGAGGCGATGCAGTTTCCGCCCGATAAGTGGGTTTACGCGCTCAACTGCGGATTGCCGCCGGATCTTGCCGTCCGTTCGGCGGAGTGCGTGGGCGAAGATTTCCATGCGCGTTTTTCCGCGCGCTGGAAGTGGTACCGCTATTCACTGACCATGGCGCGGCCGGATGTGTTTGCGGTCCGGTACACCGCGCGGTCGTTTTTTCTGCTCGATGTCGAGGCGATGCGGGCGGCGGCGCGTCTTATGGTCGGAACGCGCGATTTCTCCAGTTTCTGCTCGTCGCGCGCGCAGCAGTCAGACAAGATCCGCACCATCCACGCGGTGGACATCTCGCAAAAAGGTGAGCGGGGCGTCATCTTCGATATTCGCGGCAATGCATTCTTGCACAACATGGTTCGCATCATGGTCGGAACGCTGATTCAGGTGGGAAGGGGCCGTATGCCGCCGGATGCCGTGCGGTCCATCCTGGATGACCGCGATCGAAGAAGGGCGGGGCCGACGGCGTCCGCGCATGGATTGTACCTGTGGCATATCGAGTACGGGAACCGCGATCCGGCGGCCATCGTTTCGGATATTGACGATGTGTGGATAGGTGCGATACAATGAAAATTAGGGCTTTTGGGCGACGATGCTGACAGGAGGTAGTTTTCGAATGCGCACGTATATGGCGAA
>JAKACR010000175.1 GCA_021821225.1 Bacillota bacterium
CGCCAGGTCCGGCAAAATCTGCCCTCGGTTGTTGTACTGCACCAGTTCGTCGTACATTTGGTTGAGCACTTGGCCCGAGTTGATGTCGGTGACTTGAGCCGGATCCAAGCTGGTGGCGTCGGCCTCGTAGCCTATGACCAACTTCTGCGTTGGAGTGGACGGCGCGGGTCCGCTGGAAACCCCGGTTCCGCATCCGGTCAACGCCGTCAACAACGTCACTGGCGCCAATCCGTAGGTCACAGCCTTTTTCCATGAACTATTTTTCATCTTGCAATAACCCCCTCTTTCTGGATTCCTCAACATCAAACAAACCGCTTGGATGGGTCTTGGTCGGCAACATCGAAATAAGCGGGAGCAGCGTTTGCTTCGCCACTTCGTAAACACGGCGCAACTCCGGAACCGGATCGGCGTGTTCATCGACTCGCAAATCAAGCAAAGGATATTCTTCATCTTGATAGACTTTTACTGCGGCCGATTGCCGACCGCGCTTGTCGCCGCCGGCATCTTGGCCGGCCTGCAGCGCGTACAGCAATCTCTCTGCGAGCGAGGCCTCGAATGTGGAGAGAAACGAATCTTCCATCGCCCGAAGCGTGTCTTCCCCCACCAACATATTGCCTTGAATGGCGTAATCGGCGCCTGTTCTGTGGCCGTACCAACCATCGCATGAGTCGCCGCTGAAGGAAATGGACCCGCCCTTCGCATCCACGATGCCAATCTGTCGCCATGCCATTCCAGCGTCCAGCGTATGGAGATAGTCCAGCGTCTCCACCGCAGAGTGCCCTTTTTCAAGAAACTGCAAGCCTCTGATTCCGAGATACGGATTGACAAAGGACTGGGTGGCGATGGCGCCGACATGGCTTGCGACAAATGGGCAAAGCATTCCAACCGCTGGAACCCGGGTAGAAACGGCGACTCCCAGTTGGCCCGTCCGCTCGCATCGGGCTGCAATCGAAAAGGTGTTGAGTCTGATCACAAAATCCGCCTCATCTCCAGGTTAATTTCTAGGGGCTCCGGCCATACATTTAGTTGATCGACTGATCCTAAACAGATAGAACGTTCCACAGACGAGGCTGCCCATTCCGAAACTGCATGCGATTCCAAGGGCTGGACCATAGGTATAAAATACGGCGTAGCCAACCGCGATGGAGGAGAGAATGGCGGTTGCCACACAGCCGTCGGTAAGTTTTACCGTAAACAGGCCGATTGCGATGGGCGCGATGAACGCCGCGTTCATCACGCCCAGAAACGTCAGGGTGTGAATCATCGACAACTGCTGTGTCAGGCAGATGGAGAACACTGTGATCCCGATCAACACCGTGAGGGTTCTCGCCGTCAGGGTCGTCTCCCTCTCCCCCGCGTGCGGACGAACACGGTGATACACGTCGTGCAACAGAAAGGACACGATGGAGTTGAGAAATCCCCCAACCGTTGACGTGATGGCGGACCAAACCGCAACTAGAAACAACGCCCCGATAAACCTTCCTCCAACTGCGCTCGCAACGAGCGGCGCCGTATTGTTCGCTGGATTGGGGTGCAAATTTACTCCGAGCGCCGCGAACGAAAGGGTCGAGACCGCCAACGGGATGAGCATCCACGTAAACCCCGAGATCATGAACGCAGGAAACACACTTTTCTGGTGGAGGGCGTACGTCCGCTGCCAAAACGCGTTGTCCATAAACACCTCGCCAATGCCCATCACGATCCCGGAGCTTGCGAACGCGATCCCGACTGAAGAGTGCAGGTCAAGGGCGTGGATCGCGTGAACCTGTATGCCCCGAAAGACATCGTGAATTCCCAGAGTGAAGAAGATATACGACGGTACGAGCAGTGTGGCGGTGAGGATGATAAATACTTGCAAGTAGCCCACCTTGACAACAGAACTGAACCCACCGATGGCCGTGTACGCCATGGCCACAAGAAGCACCAGAGCGAGACCCAACCATTGCGGCAACCCTGCAATTTCATGCAACGCCGTCTCTCCCGCCACGCCCTGTGTCACAAGCACCCCAATGCCATAGAACAGTTGCATGGCGAGTAAGAGGGTATAGCTCCGCACGCCAAATCGACTGGCAAAAAAATCCCCAATCGTCTTGCCATTCGGCACGACAAACCGGATTCGTCGCGCGAATGGCGCAAACGCCATCAGCGCAATGCCGCCAATCAGCGCATACCCCACACTCCCGAGCACCCCAATGTCGTACGTCGACTCCGGCGCCGCCATGAGTGTGTTGCCGGTAATCCAAAATGCGAGAATGCACACCGTTCCTGAACCCAGGCGCAGCGAACCGTTTGCGCCAATGTATGAATCGGCCGCTTTTTGGCCCTTTTGCAACCTCAGACTTTGGACAACAAACAGTGCGCTCAGGGAGCAGATCAAAATCAGATCAACGGATGTCACATTGATGAACCTCATCTCCGGTGTTCAAAGCGTAGCAGATTCCATTCTCTGCCGCTTTCGAAATATAGACTGTTTATTATGATTTATTAGACAATCGATGCCGTGCCCGAAATTCGGTTGGAGTCAATCCCTCAAGATTGCGAAAGACGGTCGTAAAATAATGCTGGCTCCCGAACCCCGAATGCGCCGCTATGTCTTGGATGGACATCTTGGGGTAGCGAATCAACAAGAATTGCGCGTGCTGGATTCTGGCGCGCGTGACATACTCAGACACCCCTATGCCGAACTCGCGCTTGAACATTCGACTCACATACGTGGGGTGAAAATTGACACACTCCGCAATGGAACGCAAGGATAAATCCTCATGAATGTGATTGGAGATATAGTGAATGATCTGTGTCAGCGCGTCTGTTCCTTGCGTCTTGTCTTCGTTCCACATGTTCGATATCGGCGCGTCGCCCCTGAATCGACTCAGGAGTTTCGCGAGCACTTTCTCTACTTCTACTCGTTCCACTGGTTTGAGCAGATACGAGACTACGCCCACTTCGAGAGCGTCCCGAGCGAAGGAAAACTCATCATAAGCCGATACGATAACAATCTGAATACCCGGCCACTGGTCCTTGATCAGTTTGCTCGCCATGATTCCATTGAGAATGGGCATCTTCACATCCATGAAAATCACATCGGGCCGCACCTGTGGAACCAAATCCAGCGCCCGCTTCCCGTCCAGGGCAACGCCGATGTATTCCCATTTGTCGTTTAGTTCAAGCAAAATCATCCGGAACAACTCCAACTCCATGGGTTCGTCATCCACGATGAGAATGCGCATCCGGCTCACCCCCTTTCTGCGGCAAGGTACAGACGATGCGCGATCCGCCCGCATACTGAGAATCAATGTGAACGCCGCTACCCTGGCCGAAGTGCAGTTCAAGTTTACGGTGGACGTTATACAGCCCAATGTGTTCACGTTCGCAAACGTCTTCCAGTCGTTTGTTGGCTTCAAACGCTTCAACCACACGCGCGGGCACGCCCGGACCATTATCCATAACTTCAATTTGAATCATTCCGTCGTGGGAGTAGTGCCCATAGATCCGAACGGTTGTTGGCGTCTCCAGACGCTCGACCGCGTGAACGATGGCATTCTCGACAATTGGTTGCAAGGTGTGCGAAGGGATCTGCGCTTGCATCATCTCCGGCGCCAACCAGATTTCCGTCACGAGCCTTTCAGCGAAGCGAAACTGTTGGACAAGGAGATAATTTCTAACATAATCAATCTCCTCTTGCAGCGAAACAAGCGCCTTCATCCGATAGGAATAGCGAAGCAATTTCGACAATGCGTAGAGCATGGAAAGGGCTGAGGATGTTTTTTCGAGTTTCACCAGCGCCACGAGCGACCCCAGTGTATTGTAAAGAAAATGCGGGTTGATTTGGGCCTGTAAAACCCGGATTTCCGCACCCTTCTTTGCGTTTTCCAACTGAATTTTCGCAAATCTCTCTTCGTGAAACAGGGTCTTATTCTCCACAAACATCAAAGTAAAAATGATTAGGAATGACAAAAACGACCCGAAGAGTGAAAAAAAAATAAAGGCTGAAAAGGCGCTCTCACTCATATCTGTTCACCCGCCTCCTGCTGCCGCCTTTCCAACCCGTATTCATATTCTCATCATATTTAGCATACTGCTTTTCCCCATTATCGCAAGAGAAACCACTCAGACGCTCCCTCTGCGGTACAGCCGCAAAATGTTCTCTGCTGCGTTCACCGCGAGGGAGTATGCGTTCTGCATTGCGTACTCTTCGCTCATTGGGCCTGAGCATATGCTGAAAAAACCATCCACGCCGCCTTCATACAATAAATTGAGACCCTCGCCGAGAGCGCCTGACAAACAAACCACCGGTTTGCCGCGAGCTTTCGCGCGTTTCGCGACGCCAGCCACGGCCTTTCCATAGGCGGTCTGGGCATCTGTCTTCCCTTCGCCGGTCAAAACGAGATCCGCGCTCTGCACCTTTTCTTCAAAGCCAAACAGATCCAAAATCACGTCAATCCCGGTTTCCAATTGCGCGTCGCAAAACGCGATCAGCGCTGCGCCGACGCCGCCCGCCGCGCCCGCGCCGGGAACGTCAAGGACGTCCACGCCAAGATCCGCGCGGATTCTGTCCGCCAGATGCTGCAACTGATGGTCCAGGATCTCCACCATCTCAGGAGACGCGCCTTTTTGCGGGCCGTAGACAGCGCTGGCTCCACTTGCCCCGCAGAGCGGATTGGACACGTCGCACATCACGCGGATGCTCACGTCCTTCAGCCGCGGATGAAGGTTCCCTGCATCCAGCTTGCGGATGTTCCCCACGTGTATTCCGCCGAATGGAATTTGCTCCTGATTCGCGTCCAGCGCGCGCAGTCCCAGCGCTTGAGCCATCCCGATTCCGCCGTCATTGGTTGCGCTGCCGCCAATCCCGACAATGATCTCCCTGACTTCCGGATGATCCAAGGCCTCGCGAATCAACTCGCCAAGCCCGAACGTTGTCGTGTAGAGCGGGTTTCGCTCCGTTTTCGAAAGTAACGTGAGCCCTGAGCTCACCGCCATTTCGACGATGGCGGTGTTTCCCGCCAACGCGAAATGCGCGGGTATTTTTCTGCCGATCGGGTCCGTCACTTCACAGGAAATCAGCCGACCGTTCAGAGGTTCCACAATCGCTGCAAGGACCCCTTCTCCGCCGTCGGCGATCGGAATTCCCGACACTTCCACGCCCCCGCACCTTGCGGCCGCTTCCTGAACCGCTCGAATCACATCGGCGGAGGATATACTTCCTTTGTAAGAATCTGAAGCGACGAGTACGTTCATACGCCCTCCTGCTGCGGCGGGTACACCCGCCGCAATGAGATCGGGGAACACGACCACCTGCTGCAACGGCTTCGCCGCCGCGGCTTTTCGCGACTATCAGCCTTGGATGTGACTCTTCGCCAGATCCAAGAGGTGCTGAATCAGATACGAGTGGTCGTCATCCCCGTGGCCTCCAGCAATCAAAACATTCATCATCTCATGCACCGAGGCGGTGTTCGGTAGAGAAACGCCTTGAACCTCCGCCGTCTGGAGTGCGATGGCCAGGTCCTTGCGGTGCAAGCGCAAGCGAAACCCGGGATTATAGCGGTGTTCGAGCGCCCTTTGACCGTGCAGATCGAGAATTCTGCTTTGAGCGAACCCGCCGAGCAGTGCTGCGCGCACTTTCGCAGGATCGACGCCCGCTTTCGCGGCCAGGGCCAAGGCTTCGCCAACCGCTTCAATCGTGAGCGCCACAACGACTTGATTGCACGCCTTCGTGACTTGTCCGGCGCCCGCCTCGCCAATGCGGACGATATTTTTTCCCATCGACTGCAGCACGGGGAGAGCCCGCTCAAAACCGTGCTCGCTGCCCCCGACCATAATCGAGAGCGTGCCTTCGCGCGCGCCCACATCGCCCCCGGATACGGGTGCGTCCAGACTGTCCGCCCCCTTTTCCACAGCGGCGGCGTGTATCTTGTGGGCGATTTCCGGGCTGGCGGTGCTCATGTCGATGAACAGCATGCCAGGTCGCACCGCGGAGAATAACCCATTCTCCGCGAAGTATACCGCATCCACATCCGGGGTGTCCGGCAGGATCGTCACGACCAAGTCAC
>JAKACR010000176.1 GCA_021821225.1 Bacillota bacterium
GGATGTGGAACCGGAGCAGGTTATGGATGTGGAACCGGGCCAGGTTGTGCAGGCCACCGTCGTGCGCGTGGAAGATGATGTGGTTTACGTCGATTTTGGCTTCAAGTCGGAGGGCAGGATCTCCCGCCAGGAGTGGTCGGCCGTTCCGTTCCGGTCGCTTGACGGAATGATCCAGCCCGGAGAATCGGTGCGCGCCGTCGTGCGGGAACTTGGCGAGTCGCCCGCGCTGTCCCGCAAGGCTGCGGTCGATGAGAACACGTGGAACCGACTGGAAGAATTCCGGCAGCAAAGCGATGTGTTCGATGTCCGCGTGGTCGCTGCGGTCAAAGGGGGCCTTGTGGCCGATGTGGACGGCGTCCGCGGGTTTATTCCGGCTTCGCTGGTGGATGTGAGATTTGTCGCCGACCTCTCGGGGTTCGAGGGAAAGTCGCTGTCCGTGATTGTTACGGAACTGGATTCAGAGGAGAATAAACTGATTCTCTCCCACAAACGGGTGGTCGAACAGGAGTCTGTAATGCATAGGCGCGCCGCGATGGAACGCCTGCATGTCGGTCAGACGATTCAGGGCGTGGTTGCCCGATTGACGCCGTTTGGCGCATTCGTCGACATCGGCGGTGTGGACGGGTTGCTCCACGTTTCTGAGATGTCGTGGTCGCGTGTGGAGAAACCGGAGGATGCCGTTTCAGTCGGCCAAACGATCGATGTGACCGTCTTGCGCATTGATCCGGAGGCGGGGAAAATTTCGCTCAGCATGAAAGAAGCGCAACCAAGTCCGTGGTCGGCGGTGACGGCGCAGTTTCGGTCGGGAGAAATCGTGCGGGGTGTGGTGAAACGACTTACCAACTTCGGCGCTTTCGTGGAAGTGGCCCCCGGGATCGAGGGACTTGTGCACGTGTCGCAGATAGCCGAAAGGCGCATCGCCACGCCGGCCGACGCTCTGACGCCGGGAGAAACTGTGCAGGTGAAGATCCTCGACATTCGTCCGGCGGAAGAACGCATGTCGCTGTCGATTCGCGAGGCGGTTCAGAAAGAACGCGCGCCTGAGCGAAGGCGGCAGCAGTCTGCGCCGCTTGAAAAGCAGACGGAGCAGGCGCCAGCGGCGACGCTCGGCGATTTGTTCGGCGATCTGTTGCGTGATCGTTTCCGATCGTAAAGAGCGTGCCCGAAGCCTTGCGTCGCGGAGTTTTCGAACTTTTTCGGGCAATCTCATAAGCAGAGGCCGGACGGTGAAGGAGTGATGGGCCATGCCGAAGGTCAAGAGTGTTCGCAAAGGATCACTGGCTGAAGAACTACAAATTGAACCTGGCGACGAAATCCTTGCCATCAACGGCCAGCCCGTCGGCGACATCGTCGACCTACAGTTTGCCCTCGCCGCCGAAGAGTTGGAGATCGAGGTGCGCAAGGCGGACGGCGAAAGATGGCTGATTGAAGCCGAAAAAGGCTACGATGAGACGCTCGGAGTGGAGTGGGAGCACGCTACGGTCGACCGCGTGAAACTGTGCCACAATAAATGTGTGTTTTGTTTTGTCGACCAGATTCCAGGGAATATGCGCAAAACGCTCAGCATGCGCGACGATGACTACCGGCTGTCCTTTTTGCACGGAAACTTTGTCACGCTGACGAACCTGAAGCAAGGTGAGCTGGAACGCATCGCCGCGCTCAAGATGTCTCCGATCAACGTGAGTGTCCATACGACCAATCCGGAACTGCGCGAACGGATGCTGGGCAATCAGCGGTCAGGAGAGATCCTGAGCCAGATCGCGTTTCTCGCCGGGCACGACATCGAGATGAACACACAGATCGTCCTGTGCCCAGACTGGAACGACGGCGCTGAACTGGATCGCACGATCCGCGAACTGGCCGATTTTTATCCGGCCGTGCGCACGTTGTCGGTTGTTCCGGTCGGGCTCACGAAACATCGCCGCGGATTGGCTGAATTGCGGCGATGCACTCCGCAAGAAGCGCTGCGGATCATCAGGCAGGTTGCGCGCTGGCAGGAAGTGCTGCGCCCGCGCCTCGGCGCCAATTTTGTGCATGCGGCTGACGAATTCTACGTCCTGGCCGACGCGGATGTTCCTCCCGGCGCGTACTACGACGAGTTTGCGCAGATCGAGAACGGCGTGGGACTCATACGTCATTTTCTGGACGATTTCACCCGCCTGGAGCATGATTTTCCCACTCGGTTGAATGTCGGGCGCCATGTGGCTCTGGTGACAGGCGTGTCTTCACAAAAGGCGATTGGCAAGGCGGCCGCTCGCCTGGAACGGGTGGAGGGCCTGCAGCTCGATGTGCATGTCGTGCAGAATCGGTTTTATGGCGCGGAGGTCAGCGTGACAGGACTCGTGACGGCCCAGGACATCGTTGGACAGTTGCGCGGACGCCTGGAGGCGCGGGTCCTTCTCCTGCCGGACGTCATGTTGAAAGATGACCGCGATGTCTTCCTGGACGACGGTACGGTCGATGATGTAAGAACCCAGCTTGGCGTCGATGTCCTGGTCGTTCCGCCGACCGCGGGCGGCATGGTTTACGGCGCGCTGGGCGAACTCGGCGCACTACCCGCGCGGCGACGGTACGAGTCGACGCTGGAGACGTCCTCGCTGTCCGTGTGAAAGAAGGAACAACTTCGGCAAGGAGAATCATGGGATGACAGCGCCTTTGGTGGCCATTGTCGGCAGGCCCAATGTGGGAAAGTCGACCCTATTCAACCGAATTGCGGGAGAACGCCTTGCGATCGTGCAGGATCGCCCGGGCATTACGCGCGACCGTTTATACACCCGGACAGAGTGGCGCCTCCACACGTTTACTCTCGTGGATACGGGCGGACTTGAACTGGGAGCCGACGATCCGCTGGTCAATCACATCCGGGCGCAGGTGGAGTTCGCAATCGACGAGGCGGACGTGGTCTGTTTCGTCGTGGACGGTCCGGCCGGATGTACGATCCAGGACGCGGACATTGCCGACCTGCTGCGCAGGGCGGGCAAGCCCGTGGTGGTCGCGGTGAACAAGGTGGACAACAAGGGACGCGAAGCGCTGCTCTACGAGTTTTATGAAATGGGCTTCGCGACCACCATCGGCGTTTCCGCTGAACACGGGCTTGGCATAGGGGATCTGCTTGACGCCTGTCTGGCGCGCATGGCTCTGCCGGAAACAGCCGACGAGAACGAGGAGGACGGGGCGATTCGCGTTGCTGTCATCGGACGGCCGAACGTGGGCAAATCGTCGCTTGTCAATACGCTGCTGGGCGAGGAACGCGTTTTGGTCAGTGAGCGGGCCGGCACGACGCGGGACGCGATTGATACACCTCTCGCCTTTGGTGATCAGCCCTTTATCCTGATCGATACGGCCGGTGTGCGAAAACGCGGGAAAATATACGAGCAGACGGAAAAATACAGTGTTCTTCGCGCATTGCGGGCGATCGAGCGCTGCGATGTCGCCGTTGTGCTGATCGACGCGATCGAGGGTCTTGTCGAACAGGACAAGCATGTCGCCGGCTTTGCGCTTGAGGCCGGCAAGGCGCTGGTGATTGCGGTGAACAAATGGGACGCGGTGGAGAAAGACACCAGGACGGCACAGCAGTTGGAGAAGAAGATGCGTCTTGAACTGCCCTTCCTTTCCTGGGCCCCGGTGGTATTTATCTCGGCGCTGACCGGACGCAGGGTGACGCGCGTGCTGGAGGTGGCCGCGGAGGCGGCGGAGAATCACGCGCTGCGCATTGCCACAGCGACGGTGAACACCGTCGTACAGGAGGCGGTCACCATGGTCCCCCCGCCGACAGACAGAGGCAAGCGGCTAAAAATCATGTATTGTACACAGATTGGTGTAAAACCTCCGACGTTCGCCTTTTTCGTAAATGATCCGGAATTGATGCATTTTTCCTATCAGCGATACTTGGAGAACCATCTGCGCGATTCATTCGGATTTCAGGGAACGCCGATCCGGCTGTCGATCCGCGCGCGCCACTGACAGGGCAGGCTCACCCGGCATACGGCATGAGTCATAGACCCGTGGCTAAAGTCGGAGGCTTCCAGCGAGCCGATCTGGTGAATCACTTCGCGGCAGAGGAGGTGTGGACGATTGATCGTTCTGGCATGTCTGGCGGGCTATCTGCTCGGCTCCATCAGCGCCAGCTACATTGCGGGCAAGCTGTCGTCCGGCGTGGACATCCGTGACCATGGGAGCGGGAATGCGGGAGCGACCAACACCCTGCGCGTGCTCGGATGGCGTTTGGCCGTACTCGTAGCGCTGGCCGACGTGTTCAAAGGCGTTTTGGCCGTTTCCTTCGCCAACCTCGTGACAGGGGGCGCCTCTGCTGCGCTTGCGCTGGCGGCGCTGGCTGCTGTTGTCGGGCACAACTGGCCGATTTTTCTCGGCTTCCGGGGCGGCAAGGGGATTGCGACAGCCATCGGCGTGTTGCTCACGCTGACGCCCGGCGCCGCCTTGTATTCGCTGCTGCTGGCTGTGCTGCTGCTGGCCGGTACGCGCTACATGTCGCTGGCTGCGCTTGCGTTTGTCACGTTTACACCCATTTTTCAGCTTTTCATGCACGTCCATCCGATCGATACGGTGGTGGCCGTCGTGATCGCTCTCTTGGCCTACTGGCGTCACCGGGGAAACATTGAGCGGCTGCGCCGTGGGACGGAACGCCGGTTATTTATCCACTCCTGACGATGACTCCGCCATGCGCCGGGGAGTTCTGCACCCTTTTTGAACGACTTCTCAAAGAAGTGGGGGTGAATGGATGGCGTTTGTCGGTGTCGTCGGCGCCGGCAGTTTTGGTTCCGCGCTGGCATCCACGCTGGCTTACAATGGCCAGGAAGTGATCCTGTACGGTCGTTCTGCGTCCGTTGTGCGCGAGATCAACACCGCGCACACGAACGTCCGGTACTTGCCCGGGGTCGTGTTGCATGACGGAGTGCGGGCGACGACAGAACTGGAGGAACTCCGGGCGGCCGATACCCTTTTGCTCACCGTGCCGTCTCAGGCGCTGCGCGAGACCGGCCGGGCGCTGGCTGCCCTGCGCCTGAAACCGGCGTGTGTGGTGCACGCCGTAAAAGGTCTTGAACAGGGGACGGGCATGCGGATGAGCGAGGTGCTGCTCTCCGAATGGAGCGAGCTCAATCCGGGGTCAATTGTGGTGGTATCCGGTCCCAGTCACGCGGAGGAGCTCTCCGGCGGCCTACCGACGACGCTCGTCAGTTCGGCCGTCTCGCGGATCATGGCCGAGCGTGTGCAGGACCTGCTGATGAACGACAGGCTGCGCGTCTATACCAACCCGGATGTCGCAGGCGTGGAATTGGGAGGGTCATTGAAGAATATCATTGCGTTGGGGTGCGGCATCTCGGATGGTCTGGCGTATGGCGACAATGCGCGCGCGGCCCTGATGACCCGCGGCTTGGCCGAAATTGTGCGTCTTGGCGTGAGTTTGGGAGCGGCGCCCCAGACCTTCTTTGGATTGACGGGCGCGGGCGACCTGATTGTGACGTGCACCAGCCGGCACAGCCGGAACTGGCAGGCGGGCTTCCGGCTGGGAAAGGGAATGTCGCCGGCGGACGCCGTCGCGGAGGTGGGCATGACGGTGGAGGGCATCTCGACAACGCACGTGGCGGTCGAACTTGCGCGCGAGCGAGCCATCTCCATGCCCATTGCGGAAGCGATCGCGTCGATTCTTGCCGGCGCGACTCCGGGGGCGGTCGTCTATGATCTGATGAGTCGCGCCCGCACGCACGAAGTGGAAGAGTACGCCCAGGAGGCATCATACGGGTGGCAGGATCCCTGACCTGAATCGCTAGATATGAAACGCTGGGGTGCGCCTGCGCGATCTGCGCAAAAAGTGATACACTGTCTCATGGCGGACCGGCCGTGAGGAATGGATTGCCGGCGGACGAATGGTTACATAATGTGAGGAGGCCTCTCATGAGCGCGATTCCGGACGATTTACAATATACAAAAGAACACGAGTGGATTCGTCCCCAAGGCGATGTCATCGTCATCGGCATCACGGATTTTGCCCAGAGTGAGCTCGGTGACATCGTGTTTGTCGAATT
>JAKACR010000177.1 GCA_021821225.1 Bacillota bacterium
ACTGTGGATCCAAAAGGTCTTGGTCAGTGCGGAGAGTCTGGTTGAAACCGTGGAGGAGCATCGAGCGGTTTTTGACGCGATTAACCTGCGCGATGCGCAAATGGCGAAAGCTGCCATGCATCGACATATTGGCGCTGCAACGGAACGATTGGAGAAGATAACCGAGTAGAAGCAGGGACGGGCAGAAGCTGGTTCCGCTGTAGTCCCCGGGAGGAGGCATGTGGTGACAGTTCATCGATAACGGAAAGCGCTCACATGTAGATCCTGTACAGGGGGGATATGATGAGATTCACGGGCAGAGTCTGTGTGATTACCGGAGCCGGTTCGGGAATCGGCAGGGGTATGGCGATCAAATTCGCTCATGAAGGAGCGGAGATCGCGGTCCTCGATGTCAACGAGAATGCCGCGCGCGAAACCGTTGGTTTGATCGCCGAAAAAGGCGGAAAAGCTCAATTCATCCCATGTGACGTGACCCGCAATGATCAGGTGAGAGTCGCTTTTGATAACATTTCTGCCACGATGAACCCGCCAAGTATCTTGATCAACAGCGCGGGCATCGAAATCATGGCCGGGATTGAAGAGATGACGGAAGAGGAGTGGGATCGGCAAATTGACGTGAACGTGAAGTCCATGTTCCTCTGCTGCAAGTACGCAGTTTCCGCCATGCGCCGTGTCGGCAAAGGCAGTATCGTGAATATCTCGTCCGTCTTGGGGATCGTCGCCGCTCCCAACCATGTGGCATATTGTTCGTCCAAAGGCGCCGTGCTCCAGTTTACCAAGGCGCTCGGATTTGACCTTGCCAGCGCCGGAATCCGTGTAAATTGCATTCTTCCCGGGCCTGTCGATACGCCGATGTACCGGAAAACGATAGCGGCCTATGGAGATGAAGGGGTGATCCACGAGCAGTTGGTGAAGAGTGTTCCATTGCGGCGCATTGGAGTGCCGGAAGACATCGCAAATGCGGCAGTCTTTCTCAGCAGTGATGAAGCCTCCTTCATTACGTGCGCGTCATTGGTAGTGGATGGAGGATCAACCGCAAGCAACGTAGCGGGCTAGGGGACATGTGATAAAGTACCTTGTGCAGGCGATCTGATCCCAGGGGACATGCGTCGCAATTTGGATTATCCTATGTCTTTTGGAAAATGTACATTCAGATGAAGTGGTCGTATTGTCAACAAAATAAGGGAGGCGTATGCCGTGAGCGATCAACCAGTCGACCAATTGCTTGCGATTGGCCGTTATATGGCGTCGCAGCAATTGGTCTGGGGAAATTCGGGGAATATCAGCTTGAGAGACGAAGACACCATCTTTATCAGTGCATCCGGAACAGTCCTGTCGCTGATTGAGAGAGAGGAATTTGTTCCCTGCCCGCTGTCTGGTCGACCTGCTTCGGGCATACGGAAACCTTCCAAGGAATTGCCCATGCACCAAGCGGTGTACGCGGAACGTCCAGATGTTCAATGTGTGCTGCATGCGTCGCCATTTTACAGTACGACAGTTGCCTGCAGTTCCATCAGACTGCAGAAGAACACGTTCGTGGAGTCGATGTATTATCTGTTTGATATCGCGGAAATCGCCTACCACCATCCCGGCACTCAAGCACTGGCAGACGCCGTTCGCGAGAAGGCTTCGGAAACCAACGTGATCCTCTTAAAAAACCACGGCGTTCTGGTGTACGATACATCCGTCCGGGAGGCCCTTGCCCGGTTGGAGACGCTGGAGATCGCCAGCCGCATGACGTTGCTGGCGCAATGCGGAGGCTTTTCGCTAAATGGAGTGGCAAACGAAATGGTAAACGAGTTCATCTACGATTCAGGATACAAGCCCGTCCTGCCACGGGGGGCGGTGCGATGATTGGCGTTGTGGCCGATGACATCACGGGCGCAAATGACATTGGGATCATGTTCGGAAAAAGGGGTTACCGGACGGTCGTTCTGTCGATGGACGCCCTGGACGCGGACTATGCAGCGGATGTCCTGGTGGTCGATACAGACAGTCGTCTGGACGACCGCGCGACCGCATACGACAAGACGCGACAGGCGGCGCAAAGGCTTTTGGCGGCTGGTTGCGTGAAGCTGTTCGCAAAAACGTGTTCGGTTTTTCGAGGAAACATCGGATCATACTTTGACGCCGTGCTCGACGAATCAGGCGAAGCATTCGCTCCGGTGATTCTTGGGTATCCCAAAAACGGGCGCACGACTGTGGATACGATTCACTTTGTACATGGTGAAAAATTGGAAAATTCGGCCTTTGCAAACGACGCGGTTCATCCCATGCGAGAATCGGATTTGCGTCAGATTTTGCAGCGACAGACACTGCGCCAAGTCAGCGCCGTCGGCTGGCAGGTCGTCGAACGCGGCGCGGAGGCGGTGCGGGAGGCGTTGACGAAGTTACGCGCGACCGCGGATTATGCAATTCTTGACGTGAGGAACCAGGAGGATCTGGAAGTGATCGCGGAGGCTGTCCGCGACGAAAAGATTCTCTGCGGCAGTTCCGCCATCGCGGAGGTACTGCCGTTGCCGCCACGTTCGCAGGAGAATGTCCTGACCGTCGACATCGGTTCTTCCGTCGATTCGCCAGGTGTCCTGATCTTTGCGGGAAGTCTGACGCCGCAGACTTTGGCGCAAATCGAATACACCCGCACGCATGGCGTTCCGTGCTACGAAATGGACACCGTGAGCATTTTCGGGGATTCGAGGCATCGGCTTGAACAAAGACAGAGTCTGGTTGAATCCGTCGCTTCGGCGGTTGCGGCGGATCGGAACGTGCTGCTTCATGCCAGTAACGCCAGCGAGGACGTGAGGCGTACTCTAGACGCAGGGAAAACCAATGGTCTGTCTGAGCTGGAGATTCATAGAGCGATATCGCGCGAACTGGCGCAAGTCGCGCGCCAGATCGTAGACCGGACGGACTGCCGGCGCGTTGTCGTGGCTGGGGGAGATACATCGGGCGCCGTATGTCGTGCGCTGGAAATTCGGGCGGCGCTCGTCATGACCGAAATCGCGCCGGGACTTCCCGTGTCGCGGACGCTTGATCCTCCTGGAATGTCGATCGTTTTGAAATCCGGCAGTTTCGGAGGAGTGGATTTCTTCTCCAGGGCGACCGAGATGATACGGAGGGACGCCTGACTTGTGAGCGATGATACAGGGAGCAGGACCCACGCATCTTCTAAATTCTTGCGGGCCGGAGACTCGGTGGGCTCTGTACGGGAAGCGTACGTATTGACAGGAAAGTCTTGCAGAAGTATAGTAGGTTTTAGTGGTCGACCAATCGACCGGGGGACCGCTGGTGAATTGGCATCTGACCTGCTGAATTGATTGGGAATTGGCAGAGAGGAGAGGGTGATTATCGGTGAAAGCCGTGGTAACGCTGGGGCCGCGTCGAATGGAAGTGACAGAACTGCCTGACCCAACGCCGGGGAGTGCGCAGGCGCTGGTACGGGTCCAGGCGGTCGGTCTCTGCGGATCGGACTATCACTTCTACTTGGGCACGCATCCCTATGTCGCATATCCGCAGACCCAAGGCCACGAGATCGCGGGAGTCGTGGAGACGATGGATCCGGACTACGGTGGGCCTGTACGGATTGGCGACAGAGTTGCTGTAGAACCCCTCATTCCTTGCGGAACCTGTTTTCCTTGTCGTCACGGCCGGCCGAACTGTTGCACCAATCTGCAGGTAATGGGAGCGCATACGACGGGAGCCCTGTCAGAGTTTGTCGTCGTTCGGACCTCATCCCTGTATCCTGTCGGTGATCTGGAGCCGGAGTTGACGGCTCTGGTGGAACCCGTGTCCATTGGTTTGCAGGCGGTCAACCGGGCGCAATTGCAAAAGGGCGAACAGATCGTCGTTTTTGGCGCCGGTCCCATTGGTCAAGCGGTCATTCTGGCCGCCAGGGACCGTGGCGCAGAAGTGCTTGTGATCGACCAGATTGCATCGAGGCTTGCGTTGTCTGTGAAATTGGGCGCGGAGCGGACGGTTTCCGCGGGAGATGATATCTCTGCAGCGGTGTCTGAGTGGACGGGGGGTGATGGCCCGGCAGCCGTATTTGACGCGACGGGTGTACCGTCGGTGATCCGCATGGCGGTTGATCTTGTCGCAAGCTCGGGGCGTGTGGTCATCATCGGGCTCTCCAACCGTGAGGTGTCCATTCCGGTCATCGAATTCACGCGTAAGGAACTCACGATATTGGGATCGCGGAATAATGCGGGGATATTCGGGGACGCTGTGGCGCTTGTGAGACGCAATCGTGATAAGGTCCGGACGTTGATCACGCATCGTTTTCCTTTGCAAGAGACAGGAAAAGCGATTGAATACGCGATCAGCCATCCGGAAGCGGTGGAGAAAATCATCATTCAGGTAGGGAGTGAGGACGCATGATCGGAATCGTGGGGGCTGGCGCCATGGGTGGTTGGCTGGCGTCGCAGTTTCATCGCGGCGGACACGACGTCGTGTTGATCGACGTCTCTGAAACCCTGGTCCATGCCATCAACACGGACGGTCTCGCCGTGGAGTCACAAGACGGAGCGACCGTCACAAGAGTGAATGCGGTTTCATCTCTGGACGGATTGGGTGAGGCCGACGTGGTGTTCTTCTTTGTGAAGGCCCATCACACCAAGAGCGCCGCCGAACTCGCAAGGGGCATTGTCGGCCGCGAAACGATCGTGGTCAGCCTGCAAAACGGTTGGGGCAACGCGGACGTACTCGCCCAAGTGTTTCCCGCCGAACAGATTGTGGTCGGCGTTACGTACCACAGCGCGACCGTGTTGGCGCCCGCAAGGGTCGCCCATACGGGGAGGGGCGCGACGTTCGTCGGCCCCTATGCGGATGGCGCTCCACTGGCCCGAGCCGCTGTCATAGGGAAGTTGCTTGATAGCGCAGGCCTTGAAAACTCTGTGACCAGCGAAGTCAAGACGGAAATTTGGAAAAAGCTGATCCTCAATGCGGCGACACTGCCAACAGCGGCCTTGACGGGGCTATGTGCAGGTTCCCTGGGCGCGCATGCGGAAATGGCGTCTCTTGTCGATGTCGCAGCCAAGGAGGCGGTAGCCGTGGCGCGGGCGCAGGGATATGGCATCGATGAGGAGGAGCGGCTGGATCGGATTCACGCAGTTCTGCGCGGGGCAGGAAAAGGCAAGGCTTCCATGCTGCAAGACGCGGAAGCGCGCAGGAAAACGGAAATTGAAGTGGTCAACGGGGCCGTCGTGCGCGCCGCGGAAATCGCGGGGATCGATGTTCCGATCAACCGTGCCATGGTCTCGCTCATTCACGGGATGGAGGAGGGGTGGCAGTCATGACGACGCGCATTCGGTTCTTGGGAGTGGCGGGTTACGAAATCGAGTGGTCCAATCATCGCGTACTGATCGACCCCTTTCTCACGGGGAGTCGTTTCGCTCCCTGTAGCGCGGATGAGTTGGCAACCCCCGACGTCATCCTTGTCACACACTCCGCCTGGGACCATATCGGCGACACCGCTGCCATTGCGAAGCGCACAGGGGCGCCCGTCGTCTGTGGATCCGATACGCATGCCCTGCTCCGTGAGGCGGGGATACCGACCGAGCAGATGCGGCAGACGGTTTGGGGCATCGTGGTGAAGGTGGGGGGCATAGTGGTTCGTCCGGTTGAGAGCCATCACTGGGCGCAGGCGCGCTTGAAAGACGGCAACACAGTATCCGGGGTGCCCATGGGTTTCATAATTGAAACGGATTCCGATGTGCGGGTATATCATTGCGGGGATACGGCGGTATTTGGCGACATGCGTCTCATCGCGGACCTTTACCAGCCGACGGTCGGCTTGCTGGGATGTTCGCAGGCGCAAGACTTGCTGCGTCAGGTTCCGGGCGCAGGAGAGGTTCTGACGGGAGAGATGTCGCCAAGGGACGCCGCATTCGCTGCGGAGTTGTTACGCCTACCGTTGGCGGTCGCTTCCCACTATTTGGACATTGATGACAAACAGGGGCCTGAATATGCGGATGTCCAGGAGTTTTTGCAAGCCGTCGCGGAGTTTGATTCCACCAGGAAGAGGAACGCCTTGGCGATGC
>JAKACR010000178.1 GCA_021821225.1 Bacillota bacterium
TTCCGGGACGATCATGGACAATATCCGCTACGGGAGACCGGATGCGACCGATGAAGATGTGGTGGAGGCGGCGCGCGCGGTTTATGCGGACGATTTCATCAGCCGGCTGGAGAACGGCTATCAGACTGAGGTGCGCGAGCGCGGCAGCCGGCTGTCGATGGGACAGCGGCAACTGATTTCATTTGCCCGCGCCATCCTGGCCGATCCGGGGATCCTGATTCTCGACGAGGCGACGGCGAGCATCGACACGCATACCGAGCATTTGATCCAAAAAGGCTTGCGGCGGCTGCTCGCGGGTCGCACGTCGTTCGTGGTGGCGCACAGGCTGTCCACGATCCGGGAGGCGGACATGATCCTTGTTTTCCAGAACGGCCGCATCGTCGAGCGGGGGACGCACGGGGATCTCCTGCGCGAAGACGGATACTACCGGCACCTGGTTGAGGCGCAGTACCGGTTTCTGGCGTAGGACCCCCTTTGTCATGTCTCCTCGGGGTCTATGAACGGGTGTACGATCGATCCGGCGGGATCGGTGAACAGACGTACGGAGGCGATCTGTCCGGCGTCTGTGAGCGAGAGTGAGTGCGGATGATTTTCCGGGATGGAAATGACATCGCCGGGTTCCAATGTGACGTCGAAGTAACCGGCATCACCCCTGTTCCTGATGGCAAAGACACCTTCGCCCGCGATGATGGCGCGCACCTCGTCCCTGGTGTGGGTGTGGATCTGCTCAAAGTCGCGAGACAACGGTTCCAGACCGGATGTTGAATCGGACAGCGCGACAACATCCCAGACGATGTCCCATTTGACGTACCCGCGGGTGGCCGCGAGACGGCCTGTCTGCGTCTTCAACGCGTCCAGCACGAACGACCGCTCCTCTTCACTGAGGATGCAGCGGTCGCGCAGTGTGGCGGGTATCATGGCGAGGTTCCACTGTTCATAGAAAATGCCGTTGTCTGCGAGAAAGGTCTGAATTTCGGCCGGATTCGCGAGTGTTTCGCCTGAGTTGCGCAGATGAAGGGCAGTCATGGAATCAAACACCTTCTTTCTGTTGTTGAAGTTCCCCCTTGATCTTCAACCAAGGGGATAAGGGATCAGATTGCCTGCCGACATTTGGTTTATCCCATGTCACCACGGGACGACTTCGTCTTGTTTGCGGCGGATGATCGCGTCAAGCAGTTCCCGGGCGGATTCGGCTTCGAGCATTTCCCCGTCCACAAAGGCGTATGCGCGGCGCACGCATACGGCGCAGCGGTCAAGGCAGGAATACGTCACGACATCAATGGACTTTTGTTCCAGCTCAGTGGTGTGCAATGCCATTTCATTGGATTGACAAATCTCCACAATCATGAATATCATTCCTATACTGGAGATTCTGGATTTATTGCTGTCATACCCTCTGCTTCTGCTCAGATACCGCTATCTTGAAAATGAGGGTCAGGTGCTAGCCGCCAATATCCCTTTGCTCCTGCTCGGACACCGCTGTCGCTAAACTCGCGACGAGCAAAGGGGCGGCGCCGACCCAGCCAACCTGCTTATAGCGTTGGACTCGCGGCGAGCAAAGAGGATGACGACGCCCCAGCCAACCTTGCCGATGGCGCAAAAGTCGGCGGGCATGGGCAGGGCGGCCAATCCAACAAATTTTCATCCTGCCGATGGTGGCGCGCCAGCGCCGTGGGGGTCTATCTTGAAAACGCGATTCCGCTGCCAGCGAATCTTCATCCTACCGCGGATGGCGAGCCGACGTGGGCTATCGTGAAATAATACCACTGGGACTGGCGGATTTGCAAAACGGGAGTATATATTTTCCGGTAGTTTCTGTATAGTTATGGGGAGGCTTATCACATGTCCCCACGGAGTCCAGGGGAGTCAAGAAGCGTCAGAGAGGAGAAACGCGATTGGCACGCGAACGCTTCGTGGCAGAGGACTTTTTTCGTTTATCGTGGCTGGGCGCGCCCTTTTTCACGCCGGATGCGCGGCGTATTGTATACACTGTCCGAAAGATCGAGGCCGGGGAACGGTATAGAACCCAAATAATGGTTATAGATCTTGAGACAGAAGTGTCGCGTACATACACCAACACCCTGTTTGACGAGCGCATCGCCTGTGTGACGGACGAACACATCGTGCTGCTGTCCGACCGCGCGGGGCCTGAACGGCAAGTGTTCCTGCTGCCGCTGCACGGCGGCGAGATGCGCCAGTTGACGCGTGTCCGGGGCGGTGTGGAGTCAGTCTGGATCGATCCGCGCGAACAGTATGGCGCCGTGCTCGTGCATGTGTACCCCGGGGCGCACGTGCAGCCGGACGACGCTGCTGCCAAGCGGCGGGAAGAATCCGCGCGCTCCTATGTGGTTCCGTGTTTTCACTATCGAACTCCGGAGCGTCCGGGACTGTGGGACGGGACGTTCAAACAACTGGGTCTGGTCGACATGCACACGGGGGATGTGCGCATCATCACGGACGGCACGCACAATGTCGATACATTCACTTTTTCTCCCTGCGGCAACCGTCTGGCCGTGACGTCCAAACGGGACGACGATGAATTTGCGGATACGAGCGACGTGTATCTGCTCGATCTTCCGACAGGCAATATACGCAAGCTCAGCAAGGGCAACCTGTCGGTCAGGGAACCGAGATTTTCCGCAGATGGCACGATGGTGGCCTGTTATGGCCACGATCTGTCCTGCGCCGGCGCGACGCATGAGAACATTTACGTGATGACGATCGACGGATCCTCCTGCCGCCCGATCGTTCCCGCGCATTTCACGTTTGGCGTGGGCGACCGTTCCACGCACGACATGCGGGCCCCAGAACGCATGCCGGGGCCGATCTTCACCGCGGAAGGGGACGGCGTGCTCGCTCCCTATTCGGCGATGGGCGCCGTCTCGATCGCGCAATTCCAACTGTCGACGCTAGTCCGATCTGTCGCGTCGGGTGAGCGACAGATCTCCAGTTACGATTTTCATCCGGCGTCCGGGCTGCTCACGTTTGTCATGAGCGATTCGACCGCGACGGACGACCTGTACATCATGCGGATCAACAGCGCGTTGGAAAAGAAATTAACGGACGTGAATCCCTGGGTGCGAGAGAAGGCGCTCGCCGTTCCGGTCACCTATATGCTCAAGGGATATGACGGGATTGACCTGCAGGGCTGGTGCATGATGCCGCCGGAAGAAGCGGCGGCTCCAGACAGGGTCCCCGTCATCGCGGTTGTGCCGGGGAGGGCGCACGGGATGATCGGTCACGTCTTTTCCTTCGTCATGCAGTTGCTGGCGTCCGCCGGATTTGCGATCGTGTACGGCAATCCGCGGGGGTACGGCGGATACAGTCAGAAGTTCACGGATGCCAACCGGGGGGACTGTGGCGGCACGGACGGTCGCGATGTGCTCGCGATCATCGATTCGACGCTCTCCATGTACCCGTCGCTCGATCCTGACCGGATGGGCATCATGGGCGAGTCTTACGGCGGATTTCTGACCAATTGGATCGCAACGCACACAGACCGCTTCAAGGCGGCCGTGGCGCAGGGAGCCGTTTCGAACTGGACCAGTTTTCTCGGGACGAGTGTCGACGGATACCGTTTTGTGGAATCGGAGTTCAAATGGGTGCCGAAAGTCGACTCCTGGAATGACGGCGATGCATTGTGGGACCGGTCACCCGTGAAGTACGCGTCGGGCGTCGTGACGCCGCTTTTGCTCATGCACGGCGAACAGGACAGGTACGTTCCCATCGAGCAGGCGGAGCAGATGTACGCGGCTCTGCGACGAACGGGGAAAACGGCGGAATTTGTGCGTTTCCCGCATTCCGGCCACGATTTCGGATGCGCCGGGCCGCCGTCCTTGCGCCATGAGCGCCACCTGCACCTGCTGAACTGGTTCCGGCGGCACATCTGATCGCACGCCGAAAGCCGGCGCCAACCGGATGGGCGCAGTGCGCGGAGATCGTCGGATGCGGGTATGCAGGCGGCAATTTGTGATTGTGCAAATTGTGCGGGACTGCTATCATGAGAGACAGATTTGAAAAGGGAGGTGGTCAGCATGCCGATTCTGCGCAGCGTTTTGCCGGCTGGCGTGCTTTGGCTGCTTCCTTGCGGAAGGGCCGGGTGTTCACCGCCTGAGTGAATGGGCCCGGTATCCGGCGGTCGCAGCATCCTATGCTGCGACCGCCTGTTTTTGTTTTGAGGAGGGGAGTTGTCCGGATGATTGCGCAGGTCACGATGGAAGACGCGGTGCCAGCGATCGAGGTGAACGGCGTCCACAAACGGTTTGCGGGAGGTCGGAAAAACGGCCGCCGCAAGTCGTTTGTCGCGGTGGACGGCGTCAGTTTTCGCGTGGAGCAGGGCGAGGTGTTCGGATTGCTCGGGGCGAACGGGAGCGGCAAATCGACGCTGATCCGGCTGATCTCCACTCTCCTGTATCCGGACGAAGGGTCCGTATCCGTGTTCGGTCACGATGTGGTCCGGGAACGGCGGACAGCGCGCCGTTTGTTGAACCGGGTCAGCGTCGAGGCGTCGTTCTTCAAAAAGCTTTCCGCGATCGAAAATTTGCTGTACGCGGGAAGGTTGTACAATCTCTCCGGCCGGGAAACGCGCGAGCGCGTGTTTTCCCTGCTCACGCAACTCGGGTTCTCTCAGGCGAAGATCCGTTCACCTTTGGAGCAACTGTCCCGCGGCATGCAGCAGAAGGTGGCGATCGCCCGTGCGCTCATGACGAATCCAAAGCTGCTGTTGCTCGATGAACCGACGACAGGCCTGGATCCGCGATCAAAGCGCGACGTGCAGGAACTCGTCGCCAGGCTGCACGCAGAGCACGGAGTGACGTGTGTGCTGACCACGCACGACATGGATGAGGCGGAACGGTTGTGCGACCGCATCTCGATCATTGATCGCGGCCGCATCGTGGCTTTGGGTACGGCGGCAGAGTTGAAGGCGTCTGTCGGGGAGGCGGCCGAGACGATGGAAGACGTGTTTTTCGCGCTGGTGGGTCGCACCTGGGGAGATGAAGACGATGATGAATGAACTCGCCGTCGAGGGACGGACACTGTACGCGTTCATGGAGCGCAATTTCCATCTTGTGCGCCGCTACCTGTCCTGGGAGGTAGTGTTTCTTTTCTACAATGCGATCAACGCCATGACGATCGGGTACATCGGCGTGAACACGCCCGCGGCGCACCGCAGTCAGACGGTGCTCTATTTGCTGATCGGGGCGTTGCTCTGGGGATATCTGTCCCTTTTGTTCGACGAGGTGGCGAACTCCATCAGTTGGGAGCGCTGGGAGGGGACCATTGAATACACATTCATGGCGCCCATCCGGCGTTTGACGCACCTGCTCGGCATGTGTCTGTATGCGGCGGCCTATGGAGTGGTGCGCACCGTCATCGTCCTGGGAGCGCTAGCGCTGTTTTTCCACATTTCGCTGTCGGGGGCGAATCTGTGGACGGGCGTGGTCGTGCTGATCGTCTCCAGCGTCTCGTTCATGGGCCTGGGATTGATTGCCGCCACGCTGCCCCTCTTGTCCACGGAACGCGGAGTACAGGCGACGCATATCATTCAGGGGCTCATCCTGTTGATCTCCGGTATCTACTATCCGATCAGCGTTCTGCCGCACTGGGTGCAGTGGGCGTCTTACCTGTCTCCTGCAACGTACGCCCTGGACATGGCGCGCGCGGCGCTTCTGCACGGCGCCACGGTGACTGAACTGGCGGTTCCGCTCGTCAAGCTGCTGGCGATCGGCGTGCTGCTCATTCCGGTCGGGCTTTCCGTGTTTGTGCTGGCGGAGCGGTTCGCGATGCGGACAGGCAGGCTAAAAAGAAACGGTTGAATCGTGCCGCTGCGGACAAGCGGCGAGACGCCCCATTGTTGCAAATTGGCACTATCCAACGATGGTGCCACAGCATTTTCACGCTTCTTCTACCGGTCTTTCAAACATCTGCGGGATGCAGAAGGAAAGGGGGTTGTATAGTGAAGCCAGAAGATGCGAAATGCGATGGAGGCGGCTGCGGTGCGCATATGGCGGAAGTTAGCGGCTGGGGTGGTCGGCGC
>JAKACR010000179.1 GCA_021821225.1 Bacillota bacterium
CGCAACCTGATGAATATTGCAAAGATGAGGTGGACGCATGGCGGAACTGCGCTACAATCCATTGCTGCGCGACTGGACGATGGTCGCCTCCAACCGTCAATCACGGCCCAACATGCCGGCGCACGATTGCCCCTTCTGTCCGGGTTCGGGCAGGGTTCCGGAGCAGTATGAAGTGCTTTCGTACGACAATGACTTTCCCGCGCTGTCGCCCGATCCACCAGAACCCGATCCGGCGGGGGGAGGGCCCTACCGCGTGGCGCCGGCCGTCGGCAAGTGCGAAGTCGTCCTTTATTCGCAGGATCACGCGACCGCGCTGCCGCGCCTGCCCGTCCATCATGTCCGCAAGGTGGTCAATCTGTGGACCGAGCGGTTCGCCGCACTGGCGCAAAATCCGCGGCACCGTTATGTCTTCATCTTTGAAAACCGCGGTCCTGAGGTCGGCGTGACGATGCCGCACCCGCATGGACAGATCTATGCCTATCCGTACGTTCCGCAAAAACTGCGCACGGAACTGGAAGCGTGCGAGCAGCACCACACGGCGACGGGACGCTGTCTCATCTGCGACATGAATGAGGAGGAGCGGTCGTTCGGCCGGCGCGTCCTGTTTGACGCGGAGCATTTCATCGCCTACCTGCCCTTTTTCACGGATTATCCGTACGGCGCTTTTATCGTAAGCAAGCGCCATCTCACGTCGCTGGCCGACCTGACCGAGGCGGAGAAAGACGATCTAGCGCTTACCTTAAAACGGCTCACGGCGGGGATGGACGCGCTCTACAACCGTGATTTTCCTTATATGATGGCGGTGCACCAGCGGCCTGTCAATGGCGCGAACGTGGAGGACTTCTACCATTTTCATATCGAATTCTATCCGCCGCTGCGCGCGCGCGACCGCATCAAGTTTCTCGCTTCGTCCGAGACGGGTGCTTGGGCGCCGTGCAACACCGCGGCGGTTGAGGACACCGCCGAAGAGTTGCGCGCGGCGATCGGGCGTGCGGTGCAAGACTCCGGCGCGGTCGCGCCGACTGTGCGGGAGGGAAGCCGCCATGCGTGACGCGCTCGGCGCCGCCTGGCGCGAATTTCTGCGTTTTTCTCCCGGACCCGAACACGATGTGCGGCTGTTTTTCGCGCCCGGACGGGTCAATGTGATTGGTGAGCACATCGACTACAACGGTGGGCGGGTGTTCCCCGCCGCTCTGACACTGGGGAACTACCTTTTCGTGCGACCGCGCGGCGACGGTTGGGCGCGCTTCGCGTCGACCTCCTTTCCCGGCCGGCCACGGGCGCATATGGACCATCTGGTCTACGACGCGGCGGATGGGTTTGCGAATTATCCAAAGGGCGTGCTGTGGGCCCTGGCAAAGCGCGGCGTGGAGTTTGCCGGAGCGGATTTTCTGTTTGCCGGCGATCTGCCCGACGGTGCGGGCCTGTCCAGCTCGGCTTCGGTGGAACTGGCGACGGCCGGCGCGGTCAATGCGCTGGCGTGCGCGGGTCTGACACCGCTTGATCTGGTGCTGGCGTGCCAGCGCGCCGAGAACGATTTTGTGGGCGTGCATTCGGGGATTATGGACCAGTACGCCGTGGGCATGGGCCGAGCGGGATACGCCATGCTGCTCGATACGGCGACACTGCAGAGTGAATATGTGCCGCTTGAGCTTGGCGAACGCCGTCTGATGGTGATCAACACCAATGCGCGGCGCGGCTTGGCCGATTCAAAGTACAACGAGCGCCGCGCGCAGTGCGAACAGGTGCTGGCGCTCCTGCGGACGGCGCGGCCGGATCTGCGGCATCTGGCGCAGGTGACCGCGCCGGAATGGGATGAGCTGCGCGTGCTTGTCGCGGACCCCGTTTTGCAGCGGCGCGCCCGCCACGTCATCACGGAAAATGAGCGCGTCAACCGTGCCGTGGCCGCCTTGCGCGCAGGGCGGCTCGACCTGTTCGGCGCGCTGCTGAACGCGTCGCACGCCTCGCTGCGCGATGACTACGAGGTGACCGGGCCGCACCTGGACGCTTTGGCCGAAGCGGCGCAACAGGCCCCCGGCTGTCTTGGCGCGCGCATGACCGGAGCCGGGTTTGGCGGTTGCGCGGTGTGCGTTGTGAAAGAGGCGGACGAAGCGGATTTTACGGCGTTCGTCGGCGAGGCTTACGAACGGGCGGTCGGCCTGCGGGCCACCTTTTACGCCAGCGGCATCGGCGATGGCGCGCATGAGAGAACGCATGAGCTTCGCTGAGGGGTTGTTCAAAAATAGCGGAATTTTGGTGTGTAAAGGGGATATGTGATAAACCGAATTTTTAGGACGGGGGTGATTCCGGTAAGGAAGTTTTCTCTGTACAGGATCGCCGTGATCGTCACGATGGCGGTGCGCTTCTTTCTTCAGGTTCGCCGTTTCCACCGCAAGCACAGCCGTCCCTGGACGCGCCGCTCGGCTGAAGCCTGGGAAGCGCTCATCGTGCGCCAGGCGCGGGAGTACCGGAGAAACGCGATTCACCTGCAGGGACTGCTGATCAAATACGGCCAATTTCTCAGTACGCGGGCCGATCTCTTGCCCGCCGTCTTCCTGCGCGAACTGGAGAGCCTGGTCGATCAGGTGTCTCCTGTGCCGTGGCCGCAGGTTCGCCGCAAACTGGAGAATCAGTGGGGGAGAATCGAGGATGTGCTCGTCGAAATCGGCGATGAACCGGTTGCGTCGGCGTCGATCGGCGTGGTGTATCGCGGGCGACTGAAGAACGGGCAGGATGTGGCCGTCAAAATCCGGCGGCCCGGCATCGAAAAGATCATCCGCGCGGACTTTCGCGCGCTGCGCATCGTGCTGTGGCTTGCGCGCAAGTTCAGTTCGCTGGGAAAACGGGCGAACCTTCCCGCGCTGTACCGGGAAATGACCGCGGTCGTCGGAGACGAGCTGGATTTTGTCCAGGAACTGCGCAACGGACGCTACTTCCAGCAGAAGTATGAACACAATCGCGAAGTGTACATCCCGCGTTTTTTCGAGGAATTGTCCAGTGACCAGGTGCTCGTCATGGAGTGGGTGGACGGCGCACGTATCACGGATCTCGCTTTCATCGAAAAGCATGGGCTCAGGCGGGAACAACTGGCTTCGACGCTCGTCCGCTCCTACGCCGCGCAACTGTTCGGCGGCGGGAAGTTTCACGCCGATCCGCATCCGGGCAATATTCTGCTTCGGCGGGACGGGATGATGGTCTGGCTGGATTTCGGCATGGTGGGCGTGATCCGCCAGCAGGACGCCGAACACATCCGCGGATTGATTGAAGGCATCGTGTTCGAGGATGTCGACAAGATCATCCACAGTCTGGAACGGCTGCGCTTTCTGCTGCCCGGCGCCGACCATGAGGCGCTTGAGGAGGCGATCCTGTTCGTCATCCATGCGTACAGGCGCAAAGGACCGGTGAAGTTTGACGAACAGATGCTGGACAAACTGTTGACGGACATCCAGGAAATGGCGCGCGAGCAACCGATCCAGTTGCCGAGCGAGTTCGCCTTTTTGGGGCGGGCGCTGTCCACTCTTGTGGGCGTGCTGCACATTCTCGATCCGGGCGTTGACCTGATCGCCATCGGCAAACCGGTCGTCAAGGAATGGATCGCCGAGCATGACGCCGGTGAACAGAAAGAATTCCGCATTTTGCGCCAACTGCGCAACTGGGCCGCTCCACTTTTTCGCTATTCGGACATGCTGACCCACTATCTTGAGCACCCGGACAAGCGGTTGAACGCCGAACGGGAACGGGCGGTCGCAGAACAGGAGATCCGTTTTTTTGCCCGCCACGCGACTTTGGGCTATAGTGTCGGTGGAATCAGTTTTGCGGCCCTGTGGGCAGCCGTGTTTCTGGACAAGCTGCCGCTCGTGCTCGCGTCGGGAGCGGGCGTGCTGGCGGGCGTGTGCGCTGGGGGCGTGTTCTCGTTTCTGCAGTACAGGCGCGTGAACAGACTGGGTTGAGGGTGGGTGCCTTGTTCTATACCAATCTGCAGGTTCGCTTCAGTGACTGCGACGGGCTTGGACATATGAATCACGCCGCGTACTTTCACCTGATGGAAGAAGCGCGCCGCGACGTGTTCGCGCTGTTCAATCCATCCCTTGGCATTGACGCGTGGAACCTCATCGTGGGGTCGGCGCGCTGCGACTATATTGAACAGATCGATCACAGGGAGACCGTCCGGGTGGTGTCCTGGATCGGCCACGTCGGCAATTCCAGTTTTGCAGTGGAGCACGCCGTGCAAAATCGGATGGGCCAGTGGGCAGCACGCGGACAGGCGGTGTTGATCCACTTCGATTACGGGCGCGGGAGTGCTCTGCCGCTGCCTTCGGACATCAAGCGGATTCTGCTGGCGCACGGTGAAGGGCCGGGCGACGCGCCGTCCCTGCGCTGACGCGGCGGGGGTTGCCGGACTCGTGGCGCGCCGTCCCGCACGGGCAAACCGTACGGATTATGGACCGGTGAACCAGGCCAATGCGGTGGGCAACTGGCTCTGCCAGAATCCCCAGATGTGCGCGCCGTCTTCCTCCGCGTAGTCAACCTGCGCGCCGCACGCCACAAACAGATCGCGCGCCTGTCGGTTGGCGGTGAGAAAGTCGTGCGTGCCGGCGGGCGTCTTCGCGGACGACTCCTGCAACCCCACGCGCATGCAGAGCCGCCTCCCTGCGAGTGAAGCGGACTGATCGATGCGCGCGCGCGCCTCGGCGAGAAAGGCCCCGGATAGCAGAATGGCGCGCTCCCACAAATCCGGGAACATGAGCAGCGCGCCGATGGTCGCCACCGCCCCGAGCGACACGCCCGCCATGCCGCGCCGCGCCGCTGTTTGTCCCAGTTCGGGGTGCTGCTTTTCGATAAATGGCAGACATTCCTCGGCGACAAACCGCACATACTGCTCATGCCGATCTCCCGTCATACTGTAGTCGTCGGTGCGGCGCGGAGGATGGACAGCGATGCCCACGACGGCAAACGGAGGAAGTCGGCCGTCCGTGATCCGTTCATGCGCGATGGTCGCGATCCTCCCGTGCGTGAAAAATTCGTTGCCGTCATGGCAGTACAGCACGGGTAGGGGGTACCTTGCGGGCGATTCCGGAGGGAGATATATCTTGATGGTTCGTTCTTCGCGCAAATGCGCACTGTATAGATTGTGCGCCACGATCGTGCGCCTCGGGGTCTCGTTCATGAGTCGTTCCAACTCCTTTCGCCGTGGTTCGCGCCCCGCGGAAAGACGGGCTATCCATCCGCGGATGGAGCAGGCTTCGAAGTTTCTGTGAGACAGAAAAGGGTTGATATCAAAAAGAAACTCGCCACGTTTGACGATCTGTATTATACTATACCTGATCTCTGTACTATTCAATCGAGGTGAGTAGAATGAGCGCTGTTCTCGAATCCAGACCGTTGCCTTATCTGCAAATTCTGAATGCGCAGGGAGAAGTCATCAACGCAGAACGCATGCCGAAACTGAGCGATGAAAAACTGCGTGACATCATGCGCAAGATGGTCTTTACGCGCATTTGGGACGACCGCGCCGTGAAACTCACGCGTCAGGGCAGACTGGGGTTCTACGCCCCCGTCGCCGGACAGGAAGGCTCGATGGTCGGCAGCGAGACGGCGACTGAGCGGGATGATTTCATCCTGCCCAGTTATCGCGACGTGCCGCAGGCCGTATGGCACGGCTGGCCGCTCTACCAGGCGTTTCACTATTCGCGCGGCCATCAGCACGGCGGTCAGATCCCCGAGAATGTCCATGTGCTGATCCCGCAGATCATCATCGGCGCCCAGATCGTGCAGGCGTCCGGCATTGCCATGGCGTTCAAATTGCGCAAGGAGCGCCGCGTCGCCGTCACGTACATCGGCGATGGGGGCACGTCGCAGGGCGACTTCTACGAGGGCATCAATTTCGCGGGTGCGTACCGGTTGCCTGCCGTTTTTATTGTACAGAACAACCAGTTTGCCATCTCCGTACCGGTCAGCCTGCAGACGGCGGCCGACCGGCTGGCCGACAAGGCAGTTGCGGCGGGCATCGCCGGTGTGCAGGT
>JAKACR010000180.1 GCA_021821225.1 Bacillota bacterium
CGCCTGATTGGCGCGACCGGCGATCACATTCAGATCCTTCAGGACGTACCGCACATCCTCCTGGTAGAGCGTGATCACATGGCGGCGCTGCGAGATGCAAAGAACCAGGCGGCCCGTCTGGCGCGCCACGCGCTCCGCGGTCCGGTGGCGCGTACCCGTTTCCCGGCTGGGAATGGAAGAATCAGGATTCAGCTGCGTATTGGCAAACAGGATGCGCCGCCCGTCCTCGCTGAGAATGATCGCGCCGTCCATCTTGGCCAGTTCATACAATCTGGCCGGAGAAAAATCAGTCTGAATCGAAAAGCCGCCGTCGATCAACGCCTCGATCGACGCATCGTAGCCAAGCACGATCAAACCGCCCGTCCTTGCGCGCAGAACGTTTTCCACGCCCTCGCGCAGCGCTGTGCCGGGCGCCACAAGGCGCAATATCCGCATGATCGCCGCTTCTCGCTTTCCGTCATCCCGCACCCCTCAACCCCCCAGAACCGTGCGTAACGCTTCATCGAGACTCCCGACGCCAAGCACCCTGATCGACTGTCCGCTCAGGAAATCTTTCATCCGCGACACATTCCCGCCGGGAGCGACAATCTGTTCAAAACCCAACTTCTCCGCTTCCTGGATACGCTGTTCGAGCCTGCTCACCGCGCGCACCTCGCCTGTGAGCCCTACTTCGCCCACGACGACTGTGCGCGCAGGAAGCGGCCGGTCGCGAAAACTCGACGCGACCGCAAGCGCAAGCCCCAGATCGATCGCCGGCTCCTCAAGGCGCATGCCTCCGGCCACATTCACATAGGCGTCATGTCCCTGCAGGTACAGTCCTGTGCGCTTCTCCAAAACCGCCATGAGCAGGTTCACACGATTGTAGTCCAGGCCCGACGCGGTCCTGCGCGGCGTGCCAAAGGCGCTCGCTGCAACCAGGGCCTGCACCTCCGCCAGCACGGGACGCGTCCCTTCCAGACTCGCCACGATCACCGAACCGGCGGCCCCCTCCGACCGCTCGGCGAGAAAAAACTCCGACGGACTGTGCACGTCTTCCAGCCCGTCTGCCCGCATATCGAACACGCCGATTTCGTTCGTCGACCCGAAGCGGTTTTTTACCGTCCGCAGGATGCGGAACCGGTGATGCCGGTCTCCCTCAAAGTACAGCACGGCGTCGACCATGTGTTCCATGAGCCGCGGCCCTGCGATCGTGCCGTCGCGCGTCACATGCCCCACAAGGCAAATGGCCGTCTGCCTGTCTTTGGCGAGACGCAGCGCCTGCAGGGCGACTTCGCGCACCTGCTGCACGGTCCCCGGAGCGGACGGGAGCGCCGGATGGAACATCGTCTGCACGGAGTCGATAATTAAGAATATCGGATTCAGCCGCTCCACATTCTTCTCAATTTGCGTCCAATCGGTTTCCGCAAGCACGTAGAGATTCCCACCGCCCGCACCGAGCCTGTCCGCCCGCAGCCGCACCTGTTGCGGCGATTCTTCGCCCGTCACGTAGAGAACGGAAGCTCCGGCCCGCGATACGCGATGGGCTGTCTGCAACAACAGGGTGGACTTGCCGATGCCGGGATCCCCTCCGACCAGAAGGAGTTCCCCCGGGATCACGCCGCCGCCCAACACGCGGTCAAATTCCTCGCTGCCGGTGGAGTAGCGTGTGGTATCCTCCAGCGAAACCTCCTCAAGCAGAAGCGGCTGCGCCGCATCATGCTGGCCCGCGTTGGACGCCGCCGGATGCGATGCGCGCTCCTCGACCATGGTTCCCCAGTTGGCGCACGACGGACAGCGTCCCATCCACTTCGGACTTACCGCGCCGCATTCCTGGCAAATAAAGTGCGTCTTGGCCTTTTTCATCGTGCCTACACTATACTCCTGGCCACCCGGCCACGCCAGACAATCATCGGAGATAATCAAATAGAGAAGGAGAGGCGGAGATGTCTTGCCACCTCCGTCTCTCCCTTTGCACGTCTGTGCGCACCGGTTCAGAGGACATGTGATAAACCAAATTCCAACAGGCGATCTGCTTCCAGATAGAGCGTTTGACTGAAGCCTCAAACGCTCTATCTGGAAGCAGATCGCCTGTTCAGTAGACTTCATCACATGTCCCCTAGTAGGTCGTTTCCAAAATTCCGTTTCTGAAGAAGTTCGGAATTCGCAAGTGAATTCCGAAACATGATCGGATCGGAATTTTGCAAGCCGACCACTAGGCGCGCACGGTCTCCGACTTGCGGCTCACCTTCAGGCCTTGACCCTTCTCGTCCACGTCAATTTCCACATGGTCGCCGCGCGCGATCTCGCCAGTCAGCAACGCCTCCGACAGCCGGTCCTCAATGTGCCGCTGCATGGCCCGTTTCAACGGCCGCGCGCCGTACTGCGGATCGTACCCCTCTTTGGAGAGGAATTGCCGAGCCGCGTCGGTCAGCGTGAAATGCAGGCCGTACTCCTCGACGCGCTTGCGCAGGTCTTCCGACATGAGCTCGACAATCTTGCCGATATCCTGCTCCGACAGCGGGTGAAACACGATCATGTCGTCCACGCGGTTCAGGAATTCCGGCCGGAACGTGCGCTTCAACTCCTCCATCACGCGCGTCTTCATGTCGTTGTACGCGGAGTCCTCGCCGCTCGTGAAACCGAGCGGGCCGCCTTTTCTGATCATTTGCGCCCCCACGTTCGACGTCATGATGATCACCGTGTTGCGAAAATCGACCGTCCGTCCCTTGCCGTCCGTCAGGCGGCCGTCATCCAGCACCTGCAGCAGCACATTGAACACTTCGGGGTGAGCCTTTTCCACTTCATCCAGCAGCACAACCGAGTACGGTTTGCGCCGCACCTTCTCCGTCAGTTGTCCGCCTTCCTCGAATCCCACATATCCGGGAGGCGCGCCGACGAGCCGGGCCGTCGTGTGGCGCTCCATGTATTCCGACATGTCCACACGGATGATCGCATCCTCGTCGCCGAACATTGCCTCCGCCAGCGCGCGCGCCAACTCCGTCTTGCCGACGCCGGTCGGTCCGAGGAAGATGAAGGAACCGATCGGCCGCTTCGGATCTTTCAACCCCGCGCGCGCGCGCCGGATCGCCCGCGCCACGGCCGTCACCGCCTCCTCCTGGCCGATTACGCGCTGGTGCAGCAGCCCTTCCATATTGAGCAGCCGGTCCGTCTCGACCTCAGCCAGTTTTTTGACCGGAACCCCTGTCCAGCTCGACACAATCTCCGCAATGTCCTCTTCCGTCACCGCGACATCGTGCGCCTCCTGGCGTTTTTGCCATTCGAGCCGCCGGTTTTCCAGTTCATCGCGCAGACGCTGTTCCTGGTCGCGCAGTGCCGCGGCCTGCTCAAATTCCTGCCCCTGAATCGCCGAATCCTTCTCGGAGCGCAATTCCTCCAGTCTCGTCTCCAGCTCCTTGAGGTTGGGCGGCGCCGTGTAGGTGCGCAGCCGCACGCGCGACGCGGCTTCATCAATCAGATCGATCGCCTTGTCTGGCAGAAAGCGGTCCGAAATATACCGGTCGGAAAGACGCACGGCCGCTTCCACCGCCTTGTCAGTAATCTTCACCCGATGGTGCGCCTCGTAGCGATCGCGCAGTCCGAGAAGAATGCGGACGGCTTCCTCCGGCGTCGGCTCCTCCACTTTGATCGGCTGAAACCGCCGTTCCAGCGCCGCATCTTTTTCGATGTGCTTGCGGTATTCATCAAGCGTCGTCGCGCCGATGCACTGCAGTTCCCCGCGCGCCAACGCCGGTTTCAGGATATTCGAGGCGTCGATCGCGCCTTCCGCGCCGCCCGCGCCGATCAGGGTGTGCAATTCGTCGATGAACAGGATCACGTTCCCGGCGTTGCGGATCTCATCCATGATCTTTTTCAGGCGGTCTTCAAATTCCCCCCGGTACTTCGTGCCCGCGACGACCGTGCCCATGTCAAGCACCATGACCCGTTTGCCCCGCAGGATCTCCGGAATTTCATTTGAAACGATGCGCTGGGCCAGCCCTTCGGCGATGGCCGTCTTCCCGACGCCCGGCTCGCCGATCAACACCGGGTTGTTCTTGGTGCGTCTGGACAGGACCTGGATCACCCGTTCAATCTCGTTCGCCCGCCCGATCACCGGATCAAGCTTCGAGTCACGGGCAAGCACCGTGAGATCGCGCGCGAGTCCGTCCAACGTCGGGGTCGTGGCCGTCTGCGAAGCGTCGGCATTGGCCTCGGGCGCATCGCTGCCAAGCAACTGCAGGACCTGCTGGCGGGCCTTCCCGAGGCTCACGCCCAGATTTGTCAGCACGCGCGCGGCGATGCCCTCGCCTTCACGAATCAGCCCGAGCAGGATGTGTTCCGTTCCGATATAGTTGTGCCCCAATTTGCGCGCCTCGTCCATCGACAGTTCAATGACTTTCTTGGCGCGCGGCGTATAGGTCGTCCCCGTCGTGTTTCCCGGTCCCCTGCCAATGATCTTCTCGACCTCGCGCTGGACCTTCTCACTGCTAAGACCGAGACTGACCAGCGCTTTGGCCGCAATCCCTTCCCCTTCGCGCACAAGGCCAAGCAGGATATGTTCTGTCCCGACACCCGGGTGTCCCAGGCGAACCGCCTCTTCATGCGCCAGCGTCAGCACCTTTTGCGCCCGTTCCGTGAAACGATTGAACAACATGATCCTCCCCTCACTTCACACCGGATTCATGATCGCAATTCTCAACTCTCCTGCCGCAGACGGTCGCGTATCATTGCCGCGCGCTTGCCGTCGCGCTCCTGCGGCGTCATCTCCTGTCCGAAAAACATCTGCAAAAACGCGGGCTGCGTCGCCACCATCAACTCTTTCAGGATACTGGCCGACACGCCTTTTATGATGCCCAGGTCGATACCGAGCCGCACATCGGACAAGCGCTCCATCGCTTCTTTCGAATCGATCTGCCTTGCGTACGCCAGGATCCCGAATGACCGGCAGACCCTGTCCTCGATCCCTTCGCGCGCCTCCCGCATCAGATGCTGGCGCGCATTGCGCTCGTGGTCGATGATCTGCAACGCCACCGCGTTCAAATGGTGAAGAATCTCCTGCTCCGACTGTCCCAGCGTAATTTGATTGGAAATCTGAAACAGGTTCCCCAGCGCATCGGAGCCTTCGCCGTAGATGCCCCGCACCGCCAGCCCGACATGACCGACCGCTGACAGGATGCGGTTGATTTGTCCGGTCATCACCAGAACCGGCAGGTGCATCATGACCGATGCCCGCATCCCCGTGCCAACATTGGTCGGGCAGGCGGTGAGATAACCTTTCTGCTCATCAAACGAAAAGTCAAGCGTATGTTCAAACGCGTCGTCCAGCCGATCCGCCAGATGGAATGCCTCCACAGGCTGGTATCCCGGCAACACGCACTGAATGCGGAGGTGGTCCTCCTCGTTCACCATCGCGCTCAATTCTTCATCCATCCGCAACAGAATCGCGCCAACACGGGACTCTAACAGCGCCGGGCTGACGAGGTGTTTTTCCACCAGCACCTGCCGCATCACGGGCGTCAGGTCGCGCATGGGCAGCATATGAAATTCGCCCAGCTTGCGCACCTCGTCCGTCTGCGCCGCACGCGCGACCTCTTCCAGCATCCGCTGCTGATCCTGCTCCGCTGCGATCATCGGAAACACCTGATCCTCCAGGTTGCGCGCCAGCCGCACGCGACTGCTGATCACGACATCCGCTTCCGGACCGTCCTCTTTCAGCCACTTCCCGCTCGTGCGATGAATGAAATCACTCACCGACATACTGCGCACCTCCGTTGCGCCCGTTTTCCACAGCCGCGAGAGCATTACCCACGCCGCTCCACACCGTTAAACGGCATGCGCCGGACCCCCATTCGCCCGCGCAAACACTTCGTCCCATGGCCTGTTCACCCGGTATCCGCGGAAAGCTGCTGCTCAAGGATCCGGATCTTGTCCCGCAAGGCGGCGGCTTCTTCAAACCGTTCTTCCGTAACGCATTCCTGCAATTTGCTTTTCATATTCGCCAACTCCCGCCTTGCCGTCGCCCGGCCGCCGCGACGGTGG
>JAKACR010000181.1 GCA_021821225.1 Bacillota bacterium
ATCATGTCGTCGTGACCAATTCGATCGACATCGCTGGCATCCTTGCGCGGCACCCGTCCATGACCATCCAGTTGCTGGGTGGGCAGTTGCACCAGCGGCAGCGTTTTGTGTTCGGTGCGCGGACCATGGGGATGATCGCCGATTACCTGGTCGACAAGCTGTTGCTGGGAGTCGGCGCGATCAGCGCCGGGGGGATCTCCTCTCCCTATGAGGAGGAAGGCCATCTGCTGCGCACGATGCTCCGCCACGCCGATCAGGTCGTCGCGCTCGCGGACCATACGAAGTTTGGAAAGCGCCAGTTTTTCAAGGTGGCGCCGCTGCAGGAGATCAATGTGCTCATCACGGACAGGCAGCCTGACCGTGAACTGGCCGCCGCGCTTGCCGAGGCGGATGTGGACGTGTTGGTCGCGCCGGCGACCGGCCACGATTCTGGATGAGGCCGTCCGGGTTATCCGGATATCCTCAGGAGCACCGGTGCTGCGGTTGACTGTTGTGCCCAGGCAACACATCGGGAGGCAGCCATGCGATCCTTTTTCACCAACGCGATTCTCATGTATGTATTGAACGGTCTCGCGCAGGTTGTGCTGGGGGCCGTTCTGCCCGCCATGCTGGCGCACTACCGCGCATCCTACGTGGTGGGCGGACAGATCATGCTGTTTCAGTTCACCGGATTCCTGGCGGGCGTCGGCGTCACATCGCTGGCGATCCACCGGATCGGACACAGGGCGACGCTGCTCACGGCGAGTGCGGCAATGGGACTCGGCGGGTTGGTTATGGGGGGCTTGCCGCCGCTTCCCGTCGTCGCGGCAATGTGTTTTTTGAATGGTTTCGGGCTGGGCGCGATGCAGACCACGATCGCGTCGACCGTGATGGAGTGGTACGAAGGGCGCCGGGCGGTGGTCATGAGCAGGCTGGAAGTCGCTTTCGGAACAGGCGCGTTGCTCATGCCGCTGTTTGCCAGCCGGCTGCTGGTCGTTCACGAATGGCCGTACGCATTCTCCATTCCCGGTGTGCTGGCCTTGGTGTTCGGCGCGTTTTGGCTGTTTGTCCGGATGAATGGTGGCGGAGACGCGGCCGTCAGACCGGGGGACGGGGATGCCGAGAGCGGCCGACCGCAGGTGGCGGGCCAGGCAAGGCTGGCGGTACTGGCACTGTTTCTCGCCATGACCTTTCTCTACGTGGGGATCGAATCGGCGCTCAACGGATTTTTGCCCGCCATCTTCATCCCCTATCTCCACGAGTCCGCAAGCGCGGCGTCGCTGACGATCACCGTGTTCTGGAGCGCCATGGTGCTCGGCCGGATGCTGACAGGCCGGATTGTACGAAAGGTGTCGTATGCGCGCTTTCTCCTGTGGAGCATCTCTCTGGCGTTCGCACTGCTCATGAGTCTCACGTTGTGGCGCAATACGGTGTTTTTCTATGTCATGATCTTCTTTGTGGGCCTTGCGATGTCGGGCATGTTTGCTCTGATCCTGGTGTTTACCAATCACATGTTCGCCGGACGAACGCGCCTTGTCACCAGTCTGGTGACAGCTTTTGCGGGACTTGGCGGAGCCGCGCTGCCAGTGGTGGTCGGATGGTTGATGGACGAAGTGCGCGTCGTGGAGGTCATCGGGTCAATCGCCATGTTCATGCTCATGTTGCTGGCTGTCCTGCTTGTCATTTTGCGGATTGTCTCTGCCGCGCGCGGGCACACCGGCGCGGACGGAGGCGGGCCTGTTTCGCTCGATGCCGCGCCGTGACCGTTCCGCGCTTGGGATGATCGCCGCCTTCATCATTCGAGCGGCCTTCCAGCCCGATTGGGGGAGGAGGGCCGCTCGTTGCATACGGTTCAACGATTCAACGGTTCAGACGTGGATTAGCGCAGTGCCGAGCAGACCGACGCCGTACGACACGATACCGACGAGAATGCCGGCGACGGTCATCTCAAAGCCGCTTGCCCACCAGGTCCTGACGGTGACGATACTTTTCGCGGCGCCGACGGCAAAGTGTGCGACAATGCTGACAAACGCCGCTGCGATGATTGCCGGTATGCCGCTCATGAAGAAAAACGGGATCAGGGGAAGAATTCCGCCGACAAATGTGGACAGTGCGCCAATGCCGGCCGATGACCAGGGATTTCCTCCGCCGTCTTCCGCCAATCCCAGTTCCTCCTGGCTCATCACCTTGAGCAATTGCTCCGGATCGCCCGCAAGGCGGTCTGCGATCTCTTGTGCCTCGCTTTTTGTGAACCCTTTGAGTTCATAGAGCAGCCGCAGTTCTTCCAGTTCTTCCTCCGGATTCTCCAGGATTTCGCGCCGCTCGTGCTGCTGCTCGCTGTGTGCCAGTTCATTCCTCGAACGGGTGGAGAGCCAGGCGCCGACGCCCATCGACAGCGTGCTGGCCACCGCGCCGAAAAATCCGCTGACAAGCACGGTATGGCTGTTTGCCGTGAAACCTGCGACGCCCGCGATGATTCCGAAGATGGCGCCAAGACCGTCGTTCACGCCGTAGATGGCGTCGCCCAGCCAGCCCACGCTCTCGCGTTTGTGAAAATACTCGGCTTTCCACAGGCGCCGGAGTGATTCGTCAATGTGTTGCGCGGGCGCGGTGAAGAGCGACCGGACCGTGCTGTCGTGATGGGACTCTTCTTCATTGATGCGGTCGATGATGCCGACAATTTCCCGGTCTTCAAAGACATGGCGCAGCGACTGGTACCACGCCGCGTTCTGTTGTTCCAGCGCGTCCAGGCGTTCCAGCAGTTCCTGACCGCTGAGTGCATGGGTGTCGTCCGTCTGCGGCGCGACCGGTGCGGAGCCGCCCGCTTCCTGCAGTTTATCCACCCACAGCTCCGCGTGGGATGTTTCAATATCCGCGAGTTTCGTCAGAACCGACCGTCGTTGCGGATCATTTTCCAGTTTCGCCGCACGGCCATAGAGCCGCGCGGCCTCCATTTCCCTGCGCCAGCTCTCGGTCAATGTCCTGACCAGAACGCTGTCTTGTTGCGCCATGCTCATGATTGCCAACCTCCTGAAGTCACGAGTTGTGACACTCTGTTCTGATGATGAAACCGGCCTGCAGGCTGGATTCGCTCTTTGGGACATGGGATTAGAGTATCCGGGGATGTGATTCGCCACATGTCCCCTCGACTATATCATATGTCTCCCGCGCGGCATCACAGGGATCTGCGGGGAACCTTGTCGCGCTCCATCGGCAGGATGAAATTTGGCAAGGCGCTTCTCGCAGATTGTACATGAGCCGGGGCGTGAATGCGTGTGGACTGTGTAGAGATTGGGTTAAGATTTTCTCTGTCGCGCGATTCCGGGCGCCTGCCGCGGCGCGTGCAGAAACTGCCTGATGGCGTCGCTGTTCGCCCGCGCGCAGGCGTACCCTTCCTCCACACAGGCGGAGAGCCTGTCAAAAGACAGCCATGTCACGTCGTCCAGTTCGGGCGCGAGGATCATCACATCGTCGCCGGGCAGTTCGTTTTCCACCGTCTCTTCCAGCAGGATGTCCAACGCCCGGTCCGCGACGTGAAACGGTGAGCGCGGGCGCCACTCGGACAGCAATTTGTTCAGGTGCACGACGATGATCTTGGTGCACCCGGCCTGGCGCAGAATGTTGATTGGCGCATAGCTGCGCAGTGCGCCGTCGACGAGCAGATGAGGGCCGCACGGCACCGGGCTCAGGATGCCGGGCAGTGCGCAGCTTCCGAGGACGGTGCGCGCGATATCGTGGATCGGCAACACGTCCGGCAGGTGCGCGACGGCGGGGTCGTTGCTGTACACGATCGCCCGCCCGCTGTACAGGTCGGTCGCGACTGCCGAAAACGTCCGCATCGCCTGGCGGTCGGCGAGCAGTGCTTCGAAATATGCGAGCAACCGGCGGCCGGCGATGACGCCGAGCGGCATGGCCGGCTGTGCGATACGCGCCCGGTTGGTCAGGCGCCGCGCCAGCCAACTGAACAGCAGGGCTGCACCGGGGCGGCCGGCGTCGAGCAGGCGCGGACCGGGGAAGCTGTGCACGAGTCCCTCCATGTCGCCGACGCTGTACCCGTGCGCGTACAGAGCCGCGACCAGTGCGCCTGCGCTGGTTCCAGCAATGTGCGACAATTTTACTCCCAGCTCCTCCAGCGCGCGCAACACGCCGATGTGTGCGCCCGCCTTCAGGGTGCCGCCGCTCAGTGCCAGACCGATCGCTCCCTGCGCGTCGTCCGTCTGGCGAATGACGATTCTCATGGGGTCCACTCCAGAATCTTTGGGGTGCGTGAGGTAGGATTTCTGGCGATGACTCCGCCATGCGCCGGGGAGTTGTGCCCCCGAACTACCTCTTAAAGATATGGCGGGTGGACATCGCGCATGTTGCGCGCAGACGGCCCGTCCTGTGCCCGATATGGGCCGTGGACTGGGCAGACCTGAGCAGACCGTGGACCGGGCATTGAAAGAATGGGAAGGGTCTGTCAGAATGGATGTAACCGCTATCTGAGGAGGGAGTCTATGTGGCGCAACCTAATGTCTTGTTGATCATGACGGACCAACAGCGGTGGGACACGCTCGGATGTTACGGGAACCAGGTGATCGAGACGCCCAATCTGGACTGGCTGGCCGCGATGGGAACGGTTTTCACGGTCGCGTACACGCCGAGCCCGTCGTGCATTCCCGCGCGGGCGTGCCTCATTTCCGGTATGGATCCCTGGAATACGGGAATTCTCGGCATGGGGCGCGGCCAGCGGCAGATGGGCGTCAACTTTGCCCATACGCTGCCGGGCGAACTGGCGAAAGTCGGCTATCACACGCAGGGCGTCGGCAAAATGCATTTTTATCCGCAGCGTTCCTTGAACGGGTTCCATCATACTGTGCTTGACGAATCGGGCCGCGTGCACGATCCCGGGTTTGAGTCCGACTACAAGCAGTGGTTTGACCGCAACAAGACGGGGGATTACGGCATTGTCGACCACGGCGTGGACTGGAATTCGTGGATGGCCAGACCGTATCATGCGCCGGAATTTTTGCATCCCACGAACTGGACTGTCAATGAATCGATCAAGTTTCTGCGCGAACGCGATCCGAGCAAACCGTTTTTTCTGAAGACATCCTTCGCGCGGCCCCACTCGCCCTACGATCCGCCGTCATACTACTTCGATCTCTACATGGGAAAGCGCCTGCCGGAACCGGCCGTGGGCGACTTCGCGCAGATGTACGACGTGCCGGACGACGCCGCGTTTCCGGACGCGTGGCGCGGCGTGCGCAGTCCGGAGGAGATCCGGCGGGGGCGCGCCGGTTACTACGGTTCCATCACCCACATCGACCATCAGATCGGCCGCCTGCTGTTCTTTCTGCGCAAGACGGGTCTGTTCGATAACACGCTTGTCATCTTCACGTCGGATCACGGCGACATGCTGGGAGATCATCACTTGTGGCGCAAGACCTATGCGTACGAGGGTTCCGCGCACGTGCCGCTGGTCGTCCGCCTGCCGAAGTCCTTCGGCGGCGCGCGCCGCGTGGTCGACAGTCCGGTGTGCCTGCAGGACATCATGCCGACGATTCTCGATGTGGCCGGCGTGGCCGTGCCGGAGACCGTGGACGGGCGCAGCATGCTTGGCATCATGCGCGATGCACAGACGCCTTGGCGTCCGTTCGTGCATGGGGAGCATTCCACGGCTTACGCGGAAGAGCAGGAGATGCAGTATTTGACGGACGGAAAGATGAAGTACATATGGTTCCCGCGCACAGGGCTTGAGCAACTGTTCGATCTCGCCGCAGACCCGTATGAATGCCGCGATTTGGTCAATCGTGCGGATTACGCCGGTGAACTCGGCCGCTGGCGGTCTCGCCTGGTTGACATCCTGGCCGCGCGCGACGCCGGGTTGACCGACGGGGACCGGTTGGTGTGCCAGAAGGACAGACCTTATCTGGTATCGCCCATGTACGACAGACGGATGAATGGCATCGATCTGTTTGGGGGACGCGGCCCGGCAGGTTGACGCGGCGGATTCC
>JAKACR010000182.1:0-2700 GCA_021821225.1 Bacillota bacterium
TGACCAGATTCAGCAACGGGCCTATACGTTCTGGGTACTCATTCGCCTCCATGAAGCTCTGCGCCACCACGACATCTTCGTTACTCCGAGTGAGCGATACAATGACCCAAGGGCACAACTTCTCCAAGGACAGGCTTGGGAAGCAGTGCGACCACACGTTTTACGCACGTTGGATCGAACCATAGATGCTGAGCGGGAAGTCCGAGAACTCGGAGAGAAGTTGAACGCCGCGTATCAACAAACCGTCGAACGTTGGCCTGAGAATACAGATGTCCGTATGGAGACCATTCAGGGGAAGAGCCGGGTTGTTTTGACCACTTTGGACAAATTGGAGGAACCTCATTCTCTGCAAGCACTTCGGTCACAAATTCAATCCCTACTACCCCGGATTGACTTGCCGGAATTGTTGCTTGAAGTCAATACCTGGACCGGATTTGCAGATGCTTTTACCCACTTTAGTGAAGGTGGGTCGAGGGTACAGGACCTGACGACTAGCGTTTGTGCGGTGCTGATTGCCGAGGCATGTAACATCGGACTGGAACCGGTCGTCCAATTGGGTGTTCCCGCTTTGACTCGGGATCGACTGACTTGGGTTGAACAAAACTATTTTCGAGCTGAAACGCTCACACAAGCGAACAATAAACTGGTGGAATATCAAAGCCGCCTGCAGTTGGCGACGACATGGGGTACCGGCGAAGTTGCATCTGCCGATGGACTTCGATTTGTAACACCAGTTCGGACGATTCACGCGGGTCCCAATCCCAAATACTTTGGTGCCGGGCGTGGCGTTACATATTACAACTTCGCTAGCGACCAGTTTACAGGGTTGAATGGCATCGTTATTCCTGGAACAATTCGGGATTCGCTGTACCTGCTCGATCTATTATTGGGACAACAAACGGTCCTACAGCCCCAAGAAATCATGACGGATACCGCTGGGTACAGTGACATCATCTTTGGACTGTTTGGCCTTTTGGGGTATCAATTTAGTCCGCGCTTAGCTGACATTGGAGAATCAAGGTTTTGGCGGCTTGATCCCGCTGCCAACTATGGGCCACTCAATGACTTGGCACGCCATCGTTTACACCCGGAGCGCATTGTTCAGAACTGGAACGATATGCTGCGTGTCGCTGGTTCTTTGAAACTTGGAACTGTCACCGCCTCTCGATTGATTCGAACTCTTCAACGTGACGGCCGACCGACAACTTTAGGGAAAGCGATTGGGGAATACGGGCGGATTTACAAGACAATTTATTTGCTCAATTACTTGGATGATCCCGGATATCGGCGACGGATATTGACGCAGCTCAATCGCGGAGAAAGTCGTCACAGCCTAGCTCGGGCTGTTTGCTATGGCAAGCGTGGAGAGCTTCATCAGCGATACAAGGAAGGCCAGGAGGATCAACTCGGTGCACTCGGATTCGTCGTGAATGCGATTGTTCTTTGGAATACCCGGTATATGAGTGCGGCCTTGCAAAATTTGCGAGTACAAGGTCAAATAATTGACCTTACTGATATAAAACGGCTTTCTCCCGTGGGACACGAGCACATTAACATGGTGGGCCGATACTCGTTTACCTTACCAGAAGAAATCGCACATGGTGATTTACGACCGTTGAATCGGGGGAGTGCAGATTCTTTCTAATGGCGTTACATAAACTGGATCGCTTATTCCGGTTTTCTGTTCCATTGCTACACAGACCCCAAGAGTGGTTGTCATTGCCAGTGCCTTGTTGGTGGCCGGAACATTTGGCTATATGGCCATCCACTACCTGGCCTGATCCCGCCTGTCTTTCATCCCATGTGACTGCCTAATTTACTGCTGTATTCCTTAGCTCTATAGGGCTTTGTCTTGTATGGCAGCCTCGCCCGAATACAACGGCCTCACCTTGGGTTTGTGATCCTCAGGTCGTTGTTTTGCCTCCAGCTCCCAACTCACGGTTGGGACCCTTGCTCTGGGCTAGAGTGGAAATAGCCAGCCTCGCAGCAGACTTTCATCGTCAAGTTGTCGCCCATGCCTGTCGCACCACAAAACACCACCTGGACCCATTCGGTTCAAGTGGTGTGCGTGGACGAATGCCTTCCACCCTTACAACAGCAGCACGAGTGGCGCTATATCGTGCGCGCCGCGTGACCCTCCCAGTCTGACTCACGTGGCAACCCTTCCAGAGCCGTGCAGTACTACGTCTGACGCAAGGCCTGACCCGTCACGATGGGAATGACGTGATTCGGTTTGGCGAGTTCATATCGTATCAGAGTAAGCGGTGACCGGAGCAACTCCGATTGGATGTCCCGGTTCAGCCGGCACCCCCCTGCAATCTGCTTCCAGAGGGGAGTCAGCGAAGTTTGGATCATGCTCGCCAGAGGGGCGCCGTGTTTCACGTGCTCCATGAAGAGGTACTGCCCTCCGGGTTTCAGTATGCGGTGGATCTCCTCCAATACCTGCGTAACATCGGACACAGAGCACAAAACCAAACTCGTGACGACCGTATCAAACGTTTGATCCCCTAACTCCATGTGTTCTGCAGGAGACGTCACAAGACGGATGTCCGGGTGCTCCTTGCGCAGATACGCAGCCAACAGCGGATCGGGTTCCAGCAGCACGAGTTCCGTCACCTGGGAACCAAGGGCTGCCACATCAAGACCGGAGCCCGCTCCCACGATGAGTGTGCGGCCATATGCGCGTTTATTCAGATCGGA
>JAKACR010000182.1:2710-5971 GCA_021821225.1 Bacillota bacterium
CCGCGCGCTCCAAATAATCCTGTCCCCAGATATACAGCCGACTGAACACCGGGTGATTGACGCTCAAGTCACTTCCTCCTACTTGTGTCCATACATGCAAAATCAGGATGATCAATCGTACGATGGACCTTACTTATCTGCTTTCTCAAAGGGTGGACGGGTCCCGTTCGCCCTATTCCTTGTATTTCAGAACTGGTGGTCTGACAAATTTCGACTACGATCCATCCTGCCTCCTATCCACTCCGTGCCGTGCGAGCCCACATGCCAGGTGGGCAACAGCGCTCGGCCACAAGGTACGCAATGCGGTTCGTGAACGTCTCAGCCCCGCTTTCCAGTACTCCCGCGAACGGGATTTGTCCACGCCATGCAACCGATCCGAGAGTACGGTAACTCTTCCGGCGGGATTCCGAGGACGAAGTCCTTACCATGATTTCCACGGCCCTCGTTTTACGGCCACGTTCTCCGTGATAGAACCACCAATGGGCGTATACCGGAGGGTGTCATCTAGCAGATTGATGACCGCCTGTTCGATCCGCATGGAATCAACCATATTAGATAGATGTCCACCAGTTGGCTCAGCGCCGCTTCGTCGCCGACGAGAATCCTGCATTTCACCCCATTGACTTCTCAGTCAAATCGCGTGCAGGCACCGGGGCGGAATCCACCCACCGGATCGTTGCGCCGCCCATTCACTTCAAATCGTCCCTCTGAAGTCCACTCACACAATCTTCAAGGTCCCGTACATCCCCTGCTGCGCATGTCCTGGTACCGGGCACAGATAATGGTACATGCCTGGACTCAAGTGCAACTCTCCCGTTCGGGTATAGTACCGGGCTGTGGACAGGGATTGTGTGGTGCGCTCTGGAAGAGGCATCAGCAGGAAGTCACTGTTCACGCTCATCATTGACATGTAGGAATACGGCGGCGGCGTGGCGGTCACCTCGAAACCATGCATGTATCCCCAGTCCGTGTTCGCCAGCAGGACTTGCACACGGGACCCGGCGGGAAGAACAACGGTCGGATTGACCAGCCCGTCAATCTCCCACGTCATATTGGGCTCTCCGTGCGGCGACGCCAACAACACGAGGGTCACGGTCTGGCCACGGTACGTGACCGTGTTAGTCTGGTGGTCGATCACGGCTCCGCTTTCCCCCCGCTGGATCCATCGATGCAACTGCGTGAGACTGTCAAGGGTCGCGTGATTGGCCATCATACTGCCACCCATCATGCCACCGTTACCCATCCTCCCGCCGAAGCCTGGTGAACCCGCGCCACCCATCATTCCGCCGTCGGAGCCCGTCGTACCAGTATCGATCCTTTGGACCCCATAGCTTGGGAATGGGCCAGCATGCACCGCAGCGGCGGCGAACGCTCCTCCGCCCAGGGTCAACACCGACAGAACCGCAGCGGCGGTCCCCATCCATCCTCTTCGTTTCATGTCTGCATACCTCCCTTTTGCGGCCATCGTATTCGCGAAGTGTGAAGAAAGTATGCGGACGCCCGTCTTACTTTTTCAGCCGATCCCGCATACGCTCGTATTCATCGTGGCCGATCTCCCCGCGTGCATACCGCTGCCGCAGTATGCCCAGTCCCGCATCCTCACGCGCGACGGCAGCGCATACTCCGTATAGCCACGCGATGATGCCGTCAGTGCATGCTCCAGCGGGTCGAACAGTGAATTTTGCCATGTCGGCGTCGGCGCCGACTGCTGCCTTGGATTGCTCCCGAAGAGCCCGCCTCCACGACATCCCATCGTCAGTCACTCCTGGTTTGCTTATGAATCGACCCTTGCTCCGACGTGTGAAGAAGGTGTGTGCCCGGCGAAGCGGATTCACCGGACGGTAATGGGGTGCGTTTCCAGCGCAGCCGCCACGCCACCAGCAGGAGGAGCGCGAACACCGGGGACGAATTCGGATCCGTTCCGACGCCCCCCATAACCCCGAAGTCCTGCCCCATCCACCAACTGAAAAACAGCCAGACGAGCGTCAGTTCCAGAACCCAGACCGACACCCGGTCAGACAGATACGACGCGCCGAGCGCCAGCATGACGGCGACGAAGAGGGAGTTCCAGAACGCAGGGTGCAGTTGTGCCGCCTTTGCCAAGGCATAGATGGGACCGGATAGAAACGAGGGCTGTGGCATGCCTGCTGCCCTGGAAAAGATGCGAAACAGCCCATCCTTCTGCCAGAAGCCGGCTGACGGCCATGCCTGAGCAATGGCCGCGGCCAACCAAAAGACACCGAACGCGCGGCGCGCCAGCTTGCGAACGCGACCGCTGGTCCATCCATCCTCAGGCAGCAGCAGTAGCGCGGCGCCCGCCACGTAAAACAGCACGGATCCCGGTGCCCCGTTCAGCCAGGTGACGCTCCCCGTCAGGATCCCGCCCATGCCCTCTCCAAAGATCCAGATGCCAAAACCCCAGGCGATGGAAAACCACAGCGCCAATCGCCCCCAGAATCGGTCCATGCCTACGAGCAGCAGGATGCCCATCCACACCTGCAAAAGCATGGCCGCCACGTCCGCGCCGACAGGATGGTCGGTCCAAAACTGAATGTTCCAGCCCAGTATGCGGATGTACCAGGACGGTTGTCCCGCTAAGGCAGGCGCCAGCACGTCTAGCACAAAACCGTTGTTCGGCATCGCCGGCTGCGCCTGCAGGACTCCGTCGATGAACCACAAAACACCCAGGCCCCACCATAGCAGGGCGCGTTCCTTGGGCGTCCGTCCAACGCGGTGGCAGATTCCGCGCCAAGCGCTACGAAACGGGTGCCGCCATACCGAAGGCGCGATGGGCCACGTCGGCTTGTCCCCGATGACAGCCAGGAACCTGCGAAACAGGATGACCAGGACAACCAGGACCGATGTCCAGACCATTCCCAGACCCAGCAGGGCATGAAACGCGCGAACCACCACAGGGTCAATGAAGGGTTGCATGTTCACGGTCACCTCATCCCCCTATGCCAGTCGGCGCCGCGAGCAGATTGTGAAGGTCGGACAGCACCTTTGTCTGAGCCGGATTCTCCGCATCATAAATCTTGCGGACATTCCCGGCCGAATCCACCAAAACCGTCTTCGCCGTGTGGGCCTATAGCCCGTTTCAATCTGTTCGATGGAGAAACGGAAAGTACGTAACACCCCCTTGGTCACAGAAGGCGACCTGTTTAGAATCGTCATCGGCAGTGTACAGGGGATCTGTGAAGAAAATATGGAGAACCCCGCCACCCAGACGGGATATCCGAGGAGATCGCTACTCAAATCACG
>JAKACR010000183.1 GCA_021821225.1 Bacillota bacterium
GATCTGGTCAAGTGCGCGCGGGGATAGGACTTGTTGGCGGACAGCAAAAGCCTGAGATTGGCGTGCCTGGCCCGGATCGTGAGCAAAACGTCGTCTCCGGTCGGTTGCGTCACCCGGTCGATGCGCCCTCCGACCAGAGCGTCCGCCAGTTCGCGCGCGATTGCTGTGAGGACAAGACCGTCGAGAGCCACTCTCTGTCACCTCCGATGGGACCTGTGATTACCCATGGGGACATGTGATAAAGTCCGCTCTGCAGGCGCAATCAATCCAGAAATAGCGTTTGAAGCTTTTGTCAAACGCTCTATGTATCGTTATGCGTCTGCCGCAATTTGGATTATCATAGGTTTCCTTGGGTGTGTCTGCCGACGGATGCGGTTACACGTCTTCGAGTTGGTCGATGGTAAAGTTCGCCGGTCGGCCGTCGACTGACACCGTGTAGATCGACCGGCGGTTGCGCCGATCACGGCGCGCGGTCACGACTCCCGTGCAATTCCACGGAAGGACGCGCACCGTCGTTTCCACCTCAAACGCGCGCGGATCAGCCACTTCCTCCGCGCCCGTGTCGTAGTGGCTGATCACGTCCACATCCCCCGTGGCCGAGATGATGTTGCCGTTCACAAAACGTGCCTGGGGACTTACGAGAAAGTCCACGAGTTCCGCCAGATCGCCGCCGACCGGACGGACAAGCGCCGGTCCGCGCGCGCTTTGCGGCGGCTCGCTCTCTTTGGCGGCTCCCCGCAGGTCCCCAGGGCAGATCATGTTGGCCGTGATGCCATTATCGCTTTCCTCAATGGCGATCGAACGGGTGAGGGACGCGAGCCCCGTCTTTGCCGCCGCATAGGCGGACCGGTAGGCCCAGCCTGTGGGGTGGTCGATACGCTGGAACCCGACCGTCACGATCCGGCCGAAGCCTTGCCTGCGCATCTGCGGTATGATGCGGCGCATGAGATAAAAGGCGGATGACAGATTGCCGTCCACCATCGCCTGCCATTCCCGGTCCGTGTACTCTGTGATGCGCTTGCGTTCAAAGACAAAAGGCCCCGCACTGTGCACCAGGACGGATATATCCCCGCACGCGCGCTGCGCCGCGTCCACGAGAGCCTCGGCCTGCCCGCTGTCGGACACGTCACCCGGGAGGGCGACCGCCTGGATGCCGTGCGACGATCGCAGATCCGCCGCCAGTTGCTCACAGCGTGCCTGCGAATGGCGGTAGTTTAGCGCGAGGTCGAATCCCCGGCGGGCGAGATGGCGCGCGAATGCGGCGGCCAGACCGCTGGAACTGCCTGTGATGAGCGCGCTTTTGGGCACACGGCTTCCCTCCCCGGGTTCAAATACGAACAGTATAGCAGACCGTAGTCGTACAAACAGCCGTCATCGCATAGCTTGTAGAGGTTGTTCAAAAAGAGGGCAGAACTCCCCGGCGCATTGCCGCGTCATCGCCAGGAATGCTCCTCACGTACCCCAAAACGTACGCTCGGTCCGCATTCCTGGCTGCTTTCTTGCACTGCGTGGGTCTTACCTGCCCTCATTTTGAACTGGATCTTTTACGGAAGAACGAACTGCTGCGGCGCGAGGATGGTGTGGCAATGGTTGAAGAGGTCTCATGGCATGCGATGACGGTGGAAGAGACACTTGCCGCGTTGCGGACACAGACCGAAGGGTTGTCCGTGGAGGAAGCTGCACGCAGACTGGAGCAATTTGGCCCGAATCAGATCAGGGAGCAAAAGCGAGTGTCACTGGTCAACCTTTTCTTTGACCAGTTTCGCAATTTTATGGTGATCGTATTGTTGGCGGCCACGCTGATATCCGGGCTGCTGGGAGAATGGCCGGATGCGGTCACGATCATCATCATTGTGCTGGCAAACGCGGTTCTTGGATTTTTCCAGGAATGGAAGGCGGAACGTTCGCTTGCGTCACTCAAACGGTTGACGGCGCCGACGGCGCAGGTGTACCGCGCCGGAGCGTTGGAAGTGTGGCCCGCCCACACGCTGGTTCCGGGCGACGTGGTGGCGTTGTCGGCGGGTGACCGCGTCGCGGCCGACGCAAGACTGCTGCGCGCGCAGGATCTGTCTGTGGAGGAGGCGCCGTTGACGGGAGAATCGACGCCTGTCGGGAAGACGGCCGGGGCGATCCCCGCCGCGGACGCGGCCTTGGGCGATCGTGTCAACATGGTGTACACGGGGACAACTGTGGTGCGCGGAACGGGACTGGCCGTTCTGGTGGCGACAGGGATGGACACGGAGATGGGACGCATCGCGCATCTGATCCAGACGAGCGAAGAGAGCGAGACGCCTTTGGAGCGACGGTTGAATCAGCTTGGACAGGTCCTTGTCTATCTTTCGCTCGCCATCACGGTGGTCGTGGTGCTGGCCGGCGTCATACACGGGCACGCCGTGTATGAAATGTTTCTTGCCGGCGTCAGTCTCGCCGTCGCCGCCATACCGGAGGGGTTGCCCGCCATCGTCACGATCGCTCTGGCCCTTGGCGTGCAGCGCATGATCAGGCGAAACGCCATCGTCCGCCGACTGCCCGCGGTGGAGACGCTCGGGTGCGCAACGGTCATCTGTTCGGACAAGACAGGCACGTTGACGAAAAATGAGATGACGGTCAAGGAGGTGTGGGTGGACGGTCGCTGGCTCTCCGTGCAAGGCGATGGCTACGATCCAGCCGGGCGCGTGCAAGACGGCGGCCGCGATGTCGGCGAACCGCGCGGCGCATGGGGAATCCTGCTTTGCGTGTGCGCGGCCTGCAACAACGCGCGCCTTGTCGAAAAGGAAGGAAGATTTCAGGTGGTCGGGGATCCGACGGAAGGCGCGCTGCTGACGCTGGCGCAAAAAGGCGGTGTCAAAGAGGGGGGCGAGCGGGTCGCCGAGTTGCCGTTTGACGCGGAACGCAAACGCATGTCCGTCGTGGTGCGCGGAAAAGACGGCTGGCAATTGCTTGTCAAAGGGGCGCCGGATCTGCTGATCACCCGCTGCAGCCACGTCTGGCTGTCCGGGGTGGCTCGCCCGCTTACCGCGGAACTGCGCGAAAAGATCGACCAGGCCGTGCGGCAGATGGCCGGGCGCGCGCTGCGCACACTCGGGATCGCCTTCCGGCCGCTGCGCCACCCCGTCACGGATGCGGACGCCGCCGAGCGCGACCTGATATTTATCGGCGTTGTCGGGATGATCGATCCGCCGCGTCCCGAGGTGAAAGACGCTATCCGGCTCGCGGCGTCCGCGGGCATCCGCACCGTCATGATCACCGGCGACCACCAGTTGACGGCGACGGCGATCGCCTCAAAGATCGGCATTCTGCCCGAACGCGGGCGCGTGATGACGGGCGCGGAACTCGATCAAATCGACGATGCGAGCCTGGAGCGGCTGTCGCGCAACGTCCATGTGTACGCCCGCGTATCGCCGCTGCACAAGCTGCGCATCGTGAGATGCATGCAGGCGCGGGGGCAGATCGTCGCGATGACTGGCGACGGCGTGAACGACGCGCCGGCCATCAAAGCCTCCGACATCGGCGTGGCGATGGGGCGCACAGGAACGGACGTGGCGAAAGACGCTTCGGCGCTGATCCTGGCGGACGACAATTTCGCCACCATCGTCGCGGCCATCGAGGAAGGCAGGGCGATCTACGACAACATCCGCAAGTTCATCCGTTATCTGCTGACATCCAACACAGGCGAGATCCTGACGATGTTTTTCGCCATGCTGCTGGGACTGCCCCTTCCCCTGCTGCCGATCCAGATTCTCTGGGTGAATCTGGTCACCGACGGATTGCCCGCGATTGCGCTCGGCGTGGATTCCGCGGAGGAAGACACCATGTCGCGCCCGCCGCGCGATGTCCGGGAGGGAATATTCGCGCGTGGGCTTGGCTGGAAGATCATTACCCGCGGCTTTCTCATCGGCTTTGTCACGCTCTCCGTATTTTACGCGGCCTGGCACCACTTTGCGGCCGGTCTGCGCACGGCGCAGACGATGGCGTTCTCCACGCTGGTGCTCGCGCAATTGATTCATGTGTTTGACTGCCGCTCCGTGATGCGCGGCGTGTTGGACAGGAATATTTTAGGTAATTTATGGCTGGTTGGGGCAGCCATAAGTTCTCTCCTGTTACTGCTTTCCGTCATCTATATTCCGGCATTGCAGCCGGTCTTTCACACCACAGCGCTGTCCATTCCCGCCTGGGGCGTGATCGCCGTGGCGGCGGCGATTCCCACATTTGCAGTGCAGGCGCGGCGCAGGACGCGGCGGACGCGCAGGCGACGCAATCCGCCGCTCTCCAGCGCCAGGTGAGGACGACCGGTGCAGCGATACGCCGCAACAGGCGGCGCGGGCATGTGGCGCGTGCGTGGAATTCCATGTAGAATACGGTTGCGAGACGTGCGGAGGGGACGATAATGGTCACGAGCATGACCGGCTACGGGCGGGCGCAAGAGATGGCGGGCGGGCGGACAGTCACGGTGGAGGTACGCTCCGTCAATCACCGGTTTGCGGACGTGAGCGTGCGGTTGCCGCGGGAGTGGACCAGATACGAGGATGAAATCAGGCGACTGGTTTTGCAGTATGTGCGACGAGGGCGGGTTGACGTTAGTGTCGCCGTTTCTGAGCAGGGGGAGAAACGGCAGGTGGTGCGAGTCAATGAAGCGATCCTGGCCTGCGCGCTCGGCGTGTTGCGCGACGCCAGCGAGCAGGCGCACTTCGATTTTGAATTGCCTTCGCTCGGCCATCTGCTTGCCATCCCGGGATTGTTCGAGCTTGTCGATCAACCCGAGTTCCTGCCGGAGCAAGAGGAGTTGTACAAAGCAGCCGCAGACGCTTTGCAGGAATTGGTGGCGATGCGTAGAAATGAAGGAGAAAGGCTGCGCGAACACCTCGCGCGACTGCACGGCGAAATGCGGTCATTGCTCGCCTGTCTGCTGGCGAGCGCACCGCTGGCGGCCGCGGCGCATCGCGAGCGCCTGGAACAGAAGATGCGGCAATTGCTGTCCGGTGTGGAGGTCGTTGATGAACGGATCGCTTTTGAAGCGGCGCTGGTTGCGGAACGCAGCGATATTGAAGAAGAACTTTCGCGGCTTGACAGCCATCTCGGACAGGTTGGCGATCTGCTGGCCGCCGAAGGCGAGGCGGTTGGCCGCCGCCTGGATTTTCTCGTCCAGGAATTGCAAAGGGAGATTCACACGATCGGCGCGAAGGCGTCCGATTTGCGCGTGACCGGGCTGGCCCTGGAGGCCAGGCATGTCATTGAACAAATGCGCGAACAACTGCAAAACGTGGAATGACTCCGGTGACGTCGGCGTGATGGACGCCGGTAGGAGGGTGTATGATGAGCGTACGTCTGATCAATATCGGGTTTGGCAGCATCATCGCCGCCGATCGGATCGTGTCGATCGTGAGTCCTGAATCGGCGCCGATCAAACGGATGATCCAGGAAGCGCGCGATCGCGCGCGGCTGATTGACGCCACGTTTGGCCGCAGGACGAGGGCCGTCATCATCTGCGACAGCGACCACGTGATCCTCGCGGCCGTGCAGCCTGAGACGGTGGCGCACCGCTTGGCCGCCAGGGAAACCCCGAACGACGACGAGTGAATTGCGTTCTGTGCGACTGAATAGTTTGAATAGACACGATAGGAGTGAATGGTGTGATCCTGTATCCATCAATCGACGTTTTGGTTCAGTCGGTGGACAGCAAGTACACGCTGGTCATCGCCGCTTCCAAGCGCGCCCGCCAGCTTCAGGAAGGCAAGCGGCCGAAAGTCGAGGTGAAGTCGGGCAAACTGGTCAGCCTGGCTTTGCGGGAACTCGAACTGGGAAAAGTAACCTATGTCCACACACGGGACGTGTTGTAATCCATGCCGGGCAAGTCGATTATTCTCGGCGTATGCGGCGGCATAGCGGCGTTTAAGGCGGCCGCTCTCGCCAGTATGCTGACAAAGCGCGGGG